>JABDGK010000013.1:0-12523 GCA_013286085.1 Gammaproteobacteria bacterium
AAAAATAAGAGTTTTTTGGCGCCAAAAATACCAAAAATGATCCCGAATATAATACCGGTAGTTAAGAGCATTTTTTTCATTTGTGGCGTCATTTTTGTTGCCTCATGACTCTTCTTTGTTAATCACAAGGAACACAGCACCAGGGCCGCGTAATACATTGACGAGTAATGTATTCTTAGCATCGGCAGCGGCTTTTATTAAGTCAACAGAGTTAATGATTTTTTGCTGATTCGCCGATGTGATGACATCGCCAGCACGTAAATCGGCTTGCCATGCATGACTATCGGGCTCAACAGAGACTACTAATACGCCTTTGATTTCACCATGCATAGGGCTTTGCAGAGTGAAATTCTTGAAGCTAACGCCATATAAGAATGGATTGGTAGCCGAGTTGGCGTCTCTTAATTGTTTGGGATCTGTGAGTATTGCACTGGCGCTGACTTGTTTGTTATTGCGCAAGAGGTCGATATTTACTTTTGAATTAACACGTGAAAAACCAATTGTGTTGACAACATCATTGGCATTTTTGATTTCATTACCATTGACAGCCGTGATGATATCACCCACTTGTAGCCCGGCTTTTTGTGCGGGTGAGTTAATTTTAACGAGTGTGACGGCCGCACCGTTGGTGCTTTGCAAATTAAACGCCGTAGCTAAATCGGGCGTAATATCTTGTGCACCAATGCCTAATGTTCCGCGTCGTACGTCACCAAATTGAATGAGCTGGTTCATCACGCTTTTAGCAATATTCGATGGAATAGCAAAGCCAATGCCAATATTGCCACGATCGGGAGCCAGAATGGCGGTGTTAATTCCCACGAGATTACCTTGCGTATCAATCAAAGCGCCCCCTGAATTACCCGGGTTAATTGAAGCATCTGTTTGGATGAAGTTTTCAAAGTTTTCAATGCCCAGTGAGGTGCGTCCTAACGCGCTGATGATCCCCGAGGTGACACTTTGACTTAAGCCAAAAGGATTGCCGATTGCTAATACTGTCTCGCCAACTTTTAGTGAGTTGGAATTACTCATGGGAATGGCGGTGAGTTTTTTTGCTTTGATTTGTAAAAGCGCGATATCAGAGGGCTTATCTAAACCAATGATTTTGGCTGTGTAGTGACGGCTATCACCCAGTGTCACGGTAACTGTTTGGGCGTCATTGACCACATGAGCATTCGTCAGAATGTAGCCTTTATCGGCATCAACAATCGCGCCAGAGCCGACAGAAAGAAACGTATCGGGGATTTCGCTATTGTTATTGGGTTGGGAACCGCGTTCTTGTTGTAAACGGTTTAGTGTGGCTAGGTCGGTGATTTTAATATCGGCGCGGATATTAACAACAGCGGGCAGCACTTTTTGTAGCATAGGCGCTAAGCTGGTATTGGCTTCGGGTAGGTTGGCATAACTTTGGGGGCTGAATAGCAGGCCACAAAAGAAAAGTATCGCGAGGGTTTGACGTAATAACGTGCGCATGGAACTCTCCCTTCAATTCTAAAGATATCATCTTACTACAATTTTTTATCAGAATCTCCAATCCAAATAAGACTGACGATGCTACCGATAATTTTGCCATCGCGTCGATAAGAAAAGAAGCTGTCATGATCAGAATACGTGCAATATTCGCCGCCGTAAATATGGCTAATGCGGCATTTCTGTAGACGCAACCGTGCGAGTGTGTACATATTTGCAAGCCATTGCTCATCAGAAATGGCTTGCAGTGCTTTTGTAGCCTGCGGATCTTTTTGAGTAAATATATCGTAGACATCTTTTCGAATTTCAAATTTGGTCGGTCCAATAGCCGGGCCTAACCAAACAAGCGTTTCATCCGGCGGTATTTGTAATGATTGCAATGTGGCTTCAATTACGCCATTCGCTAACCCGCGCCAGCCTGCATGAATAGCCGCAATCTGTGTGCCTTGTTTATTGCATACTAATACTGGTAAGCAATCAGCCGTCAGAACAGCGCACACACGATTGGGTTGGTTAGTAAAAACAGCATCTGCTGCCAAACCATCATGTGCAGGTATAGCTTCTACGGCGGTTGCGCTGTGTACTTGGTTTAGCCAAATGGGATCGTTAGGCAGTTGCAATAAATTTTTTAGACGTGCTCGATCAATATCCCCGGGTGTGCGCTCGGTTGATTGTCGATAACCAATCTCACTATGACGAAGCGTGGTATAGGCTTTTATGCCAGTAGGTGCTGGCCAGGAAGGTTGAATAAAGAGAGCGTTATTTTCAATAATCGTCATAATCATCGTCTTCAAAGGAAGGGACGTCAGCGCGTAGGCATTCGATCAGCGCTTGCATATCGTCCGGTAATGGTGCGCGCCAACTCATTGCTTGATGAGTCACTGGGTGAATAATCCCGAGTTCAAAGGCATGCAGGGCTTGATGTTTAAATTGTCTTAACATGGTAATTAGCGGTTGTGTCGCCCCTTTGGGTAACTGTAAACGTCCGCCGTAGATGGGGTCTCCCAGCAGTGGATGCTGAATATGTGCCATATGTACGCGAATTTGATGCGTTCTACCGGTTTCGAGTTGTACTTTCAGGCGAGTATGCGCGCGATAACGTTCCATAATACGGTAATGCGTGATAGCGGGTTTGCCGGTATCGGTAACCGCCATTTTTTTGCGTTGAATGGCGTGGCGCCCAATAGGTGCTTCTACTTTGCCACCACTGGTGAATAATCCATTCACAATCGCTTGGTAAATCCGTGTCACGGTACGCGCCTTAAGCTGTGCTGTTAAATTAAGTAGCGCGTTTTGGGTTTTGGCGATCACTAAGAGTCCGGATGTCTCTTTGTCGAGGCGGTGAATAATCCCAGCTCGGGGTAGTTTTTGTAATTCAGGTGCATGATGCAGCAAGGCATTGAGTAGTGTACTGTCAAAATTACCCGCAGCAGGGTGTACAACCATGCCAACGGGTTTGTTAATGACTAAAATAGTCTCATCTTCATAGATGATATCTAATTCAATAGCTTGCGCTTTCCAAGGATGTTGTTCTTTGATGGCGGCATCGATAACGATGACTTCGCCCCCAATGACAATGGCTTTACTTTTAGGTAATTGCCCATCGAGGGTTAATTCGGTTTTTTTAATCCAATCCTGGATTTGGGTGCGTGAATAGTCAGGCAGCAGCTTGGACAATGCTTGATCAAGACGCAGGCCGGCTAGGTTTTCGGGTATCGTTATTGTATGTTTTACTTTCTCAGTCATTATTTTTTTTACCACGGCTATTTCAATTGAGTGAATGATCGCAGAAATTGATATACAATGCACGGCCAATTCAGAGACATTTTTGGGTATAAAACCATGATGAAAGCCAAACGATACGTTGTTTTTAGCATCTTTACACTGCTAACTTCTTTTATGACAGCCTGTTCAACGACAACCGATCCGGCGGATGCCTATAAAGGCGAAACGGCCACCCAAATTTTCCAAGGTGGCGAAGATGCACTTCGTGATAGGAGTTATGCTGAGGCTACTAAACGTTTTGAAGCATTAGATGTGCAGTATCCTTTTGGTCGTGATACGGAAACAGCGCAGCTTCATATTATTTATGCTTACTACAAGAATTCGGATTATTTATCAGCGGAAACAGCAGCAGATCGATTTATTCACACACATCCAACCAGTGCGCATGTGGATTATGCGTATTACATGCGTGGCTTAGCGAATTACTATCAAAATCTAGGTGTATTTGAGCGGTTATTTTCTGTCGATTATGCAACGCGTGATTTAACGCAAGTGAAAAAATCATTTAATGATTTTTCACAATTAGAACAGCAATTTCCGCAAAGCCCTTATGCGTCAGCAGCGCATCAATATATGATTTATTTGCGTGATGTATTGGCTAATCATCAATTAGAAGTGGCACAATTTTATTTTAATCGTCAAGCATATGTGGCGGCTGCGAATCGTGCGGGTGTCGTTGTTGAGAATTATCAAGGTGCAGCCGTGGTTCCTGATGCGCTAGTGATGATGGCGAAGTCATATCACCAATTGCATCAAACACAATTAGAAGCGCAAACGATTCAAGTGATTCAGTATAATTATCCGAATTCACGTTATGTGAATGAGGTCTCTCCTAAAAATATTGGCAGTGATACATTTGTTGCCGCACCGAAAAAAGAGATTCTGTCTCCTAAACAAGAATTGATTACTACACCGCCGACAGCTTCTCAATCGGTGAGTGCTTATAATAGTAAATTCCCTGCGAATGGTGTGCGTGGAGCGGTGACGCCTGTAGGCGATGTTGTCAAGGAAATGAAAAATGCGAGTGTGTTTGCTGCTCATTCGTCAAATAATGCGGCGCCATTGGTGGTGACGCCTCAGTCGGGTGCGCGTCAATCAGCACAACCAGCAGCTGTGGCTGACAACAAGCATGATACTGGCAAGCTAACCTTAGGTAATTTATGGAATAAATTAGCGAACAGCTCGTTTTTTAGCATGCACTCAAAAACAGATTCCGTACAGTCTGCTGAAACCCAGCAATCAACACAAGCAAATGCGGCGCAAGACGGTGCACCTGCCGCTGGTTTATCTAGTCCCCAACAAACGCTTGATCAGCATCAAATGGCAAAAAATAATTATGACGTCTCCAATTCTTCAGCAAATGGTGCGCGGCGCTAAAGCAATGCATAGGGTGATGTACTGCCACATCACCCAATTGTTTTAGTTGAGGGCACTATGCAACGTGGCAGCCATTCTGAACGTGATCTTAGTCAAAGTGCACTTGCACCCAAGATTCAATCCTTTCTATCGTATTTTGGCGAAGCACTCCCAAATTGGGCCGCGCGTGGATTATGCAGTGGCTATGGTTTTATGTTGTTCCGAGCCAAAAAAATTGGGCAGAGTGATCAATATTGGCAGCGATTGATATTTTTGGCGGATGCAGATGATGCCGCTATCAATGGAATGGCAACACAATTACTAGAATATCAGGCGCGTTTTCGTAAAAAAGTGCAAGATAATGTAGAGTTACTAAAATTTTTGCTGGTGGTTTATCGGGATTGTGGGGATCAGCAGTCTGCAAAAGAAGCTACTCAAGATCATTATCAATACATTGATCAATTGGCGCGACAAGGATTGAATGATCGAGATCAATTATTATTAGATGCCGCAATAGATCTCTATGCTTTTATTAGCTCCTTAGTTTTTTCGCAATCTCCGAATGAGTGTGTTCATTTATACGATGGTTTACCGATGGCTCCTGAGAGTATGCCTCGTCGTGGTGCCATTAATCAAATGGAGTTTTTGGAAATTTTAAAATTGCTTGCCCCGGATGAGCTGATAGAAAATCAACATAAAAAATTGCATTCTTATGTCATTGCTTTTCAATTTTCATGGCAAGAACTCATTCATACATTGAACTTCGTGACTCGTGATGGTGATTTTATCAGATTGTCAGGGGATTCCCATACTGTTTATATCTCTAAACAAGGTGATCGCTATGCTTTGGCTGAGTCTAATGATAGCAACGGTGAAGTGACTCACTCATGTAGTGAGTTGGTGCAGTCATTACAGGAAAATATGTTTTCTGCTTATCAGCACACAACGCAATATCCGTCTGTCAGTATTCAGATATATAGTTTTCAAAATCATAAACGAGCTACCCCAGAAGATGTTGTGAAAGCTATTTTGGTTCAGCGTGGGGCAGCAAAAAATATTGATGTAGCTGATATGACCGGTATCACAGCATTAGCAATAGCTGCAAAAGTAGGTTGTTATGATGTTGTAAAAATATTGCTCTTGCAGGGTGCTGATCCAAACAAGCCGGATAATGATGGATGGACGCCCGCTATATTTGCAGCTTTTCATGGTCATGAAAGAATAATTGCATTATTGGCCGAATTCAACGCGGATCTCAGTAAAGTAAATGCGGATGGTGATGGGCCTAGAAGTCTTGCTGAAAGATATAAACATCAACGTGTGATGGATCAAATTGATCAGCGTTCCTTAAAAAATCTTCTCAAGCGAAAAGTGCAAACACCTAAAGCGTGTCAGCAAAAAATCCATTCTTTGCAATTATTCATATCACAGAGATCTGGTGATGCAAGTGATCTGAGTTTATTAACGAGTATTTCAGGTGATAATGCGCATAAACGGCAGATGGCTTTATTGATTATTCACAACAGAATTACACTGGCGAAAACGGCACAAGAAGTGTTGGCTGTTATAAAAGAGGTAGAGGTTATGAAGGAAAATCTTTCTTATCTGTACCCAGTAAAGACCTTGATAGAAAAAAATAAATTTTTTTATAAACATAATAATGTTCGTTGTGAATGGGCGAAATTAATTTTGTTAGCGCAAGGTAAGGTAAAAAAATTAGTGCGTGCCGATCCGGATAGCGCGGATGCTGAGGTGGCACAGTTTTTAAGAGCGCGGGTTGTTGATAGCTATGGTTGGTTTTGTGAAGCGAAATCATTTTCGCCATCTGTTTCTATATTGTCTCGTAGTTAGGTAGGGTGGATACGCTTGCGGAGTTTACCCCGTTATGCTTCTAAACGGGGCTTTGTCCACCCTACCATTTTTATTTTTTATAACCGGATGTAATTGGATAACGACGATCACGACTAAATGCGGTGTGATCGATGCGCGGACCAATGGCTGCTTGGCGGCGTTTGTATTCACTACGGTTAACGAGTTTAACGACTTTTTCCACGATATTTCGTTCAAAGCCGGCTTCACAAATTTGGTCGGGGCTTTTTGCTTGATTGATATAAAGTGCAAGAATTTGATCGAGTACATCATAAGGTGGCAGGCTGTCTTCGTCTTTTTGATCAAACGCCAGCTCTGCTGTGGGTGCTCTGTCAATGATGCGTTGTGGTATAACAGGGCCAATTGAGTTGCGATAATTTGCTAAACGATAGACAAGTGTTTTGGGAATATCTTTTAGCACAGCAAAACCACCCGCCATATCCCCATAAAGTGTCGCGTAACCAACGGCCATTTCACTGCGATTACCAGTTGTTAAGACCATTTTCCCGGTGTGATTAGAAAGTGCCATTAATAAAATACCACGACAGCGCGCTTGAATATTTTCTTCGGTGAGATCCGGTTTTTTATTACCAAAAATGGGTTTTAGTTCGGTTAAGAAACTTTTAAATAACGGTTCAATGGAAATAGTTTCGTGATGTATGCCAAGCTTTTGCACGAGAGCATTAGCATCCGTTACACTAATATCGGCAGTATAACGTGATGGCATCATGATGGCGCTGACATTTTCTTTTCCGAGTGCATCGACAGCAATCGCTAACGTAAGAGCGGAGTCAATGCCTCCCGATAATCCAACTACAGCGCCAGGGAAATTATTTTTTTGCACATAATCACGTACTGCTAAGACCAGACCATGATAAATTTTTTCTTCTTCGCTTGGTAAAGTGATGCGTTGCGATGGAACAATGGTATCGGTTGTAGTAACCGTGAGATCAATCGGGAATAGTGTTTCGACGAAAAAACCAGCGTGCTGACAAAGCTTGCCCTGTGCATCAACCACCATGGAGCCGCCATCAAAAATAAGTTCATCTTGTCCGCCAATTTGATTGCAATAAATAATTGGAATTTTAGCGGAGATAGCGCGTTTAGAAAGAATGTCTTGACGTTGTTGATCTTTGTTGATTTCAAATGGTGAAGCATTGGGTGATAAAATAAGACGCGCACCTTGATTAGCAGCCTGTTCTACCGGGCCGGCAAACCAGAGGTCTTCGCAAATCACAATACCAACAGGCAGATCATGGATGAAAACAATGCCATGCGATTCACCGGGCGTAAAATAACGTTGCTCATCGAATACGCCGTAATTGGGCAGATGTTGTTTGGTATAGCGTCCTAAAACAGTACCGTTATAAATAACAGAACAGGCATTGTGTAATCCTTTTGAATTTGCATAAGGATGACCAATGATGCAGTGAATATGTTGAATCGCTGTTTTTAAATGATTGAATGCTTGAGTTGCATCTTCAATAAAAGCGGGGCGAAATAATAAATCTTCGGGTGGATATCCCGTAATGCTTAACTCTGGAAACACGATAACATCTGCATTTAATGTATCACGTGCGGTTGCGGCAGCATGAAGATGCTTTGTTGTATTTCCTTGTATATCACCCACAGTCAGATTTAGCTGGGCAATGACAACGCGTAATTTTTTAGACATAAATGCAACCTAATAAGGCAAAGTGAGAAGTTTTAGTGGTTGTGTGTTAGCAGGGTCAAGAAATAACTGCTTACTTTCGATATCGGCTTGATTGGCAATGACTAACATGTGGTAAGTGTTGTCAGCTGTATGACAGCTAGTCACAATTGTTCCGCAAGGCGAAGAATCAAAAATATCCGCTCCAGGTGTTGGTAGTGTGTTGCTGTTGACTTCGGCGCGATACATGCGTTTTTTTAGTTGGCCACGATAATGCATTCTGGCAATAATTTCTTGCCCGGTATAACACCCTTTGTTAAAACTGAGGCTGTTGATTTGTTGCAAGTTGATTTCATGAGGGAGTAACTTGCCTGCTGTTTCCGGATAAATGCTTGGGATGCCCGACGCAATTTGTAACTGTTGCCAACCATTCACGTTATTGAGTGTGGGGGAGGGTGGTAGTTGTCTTGTTATTTCCGCTATTTTTGCGGGTTCACCCATGATTTCATATAGCGTTTCCGTCGTAGGTAGCTTGATAATCACGAGATCATCCATGCTTACCATGGCATCTGTTTGAGTGGGTAGATGGGGAAAATAACTCGCTAAATTCGCTGCCGTATAAACAACCCGAGACAGTGTACTGGAGGCATCGCTTAATGTCACTTTGAAAAATGGCGCATATTTCTGTAGTGCTGCCTGCGCCTCTACGAGCATCTCGGTTGGCATTTGTAAATAATAGTTATGACGATAAAAAAAGACTCGAAATAAACTTAAGATTCGCCCCTGGGGATTGCAATGGGCGCCTAAACGGCTTTGTGTCTCGGAAATATCATCGAGATTGCAGGTAAATTGCCCCTGGAGAAGTTTTTTTGCGCCTTCGCCAGCGACTTGTAAAAAACCTAAATAAGGTGTATTTATCGACATATTATAAATCAAGCGCCTTGTTATTGTCTAAACATTGACCTATTATAGCGGTACCATCTATAATTGCCAAGTTTACTTGTCACTATTGTGCTACTGGGAAAAAATAATGCAAACAAAAAAACATAAAACCGCGCTTATTCTGGTTGATATACAAAATGACTTTTGTCCAGGCGGTAGTTTAGCTGTTCCAGAAGGCGATGCGATTGTGTCAATCGCTAATGCATTACAGGCTAAATTTGATTTGGTGATAGCCACGCAAGATTGGCATCCTGAGAATCATATGAGTTTTGCGAGTACTCATGCCGGGCATCAAGTGGGTGATATCATTGATGCTGATGGTATTCAGCAGGTTTTATGGCCGTCTCATTGTATTCAGGGTACCCAAGGCGCAAAATTTCATCCTCAGTTGGATGTGTCACGCATTCATAAAATTATTCATAAAGGTACCGATCGTTATATTGATAGTTATAGTGCGTTTTTTGATAACGCCCATTTGCGTTCGACGGGGTTGGCGGATTATCTCCGCGAGCAAGGTGTGAAGGAAATTTATCTGCTTGGCTTAGCAACAGATTATTGCGTTAAATATTCCTGCTTAGATGCAATTCACTTGGGATTTCAGGTTAATCTTATTAGAGATGCTTGTCGTGGCATTGAGTTGCAATCAGGGGATATTGCTAATGCACTAGCTGAACTGCAGGTTGCTGGTGTAAAAATAATTACTTCAAAAGAAGTGGTTGCAAATAGTGCGTGTCATGAGTAAGTTCGTAAGAGATATGGAGTAACGCCATGAATGGACGAGATGAGTTACCTAAACTTGAGTACTTTGATGAGACAGGATTTTTGATAAAAAATCCTGCTTGGCAACGTCTCGAAAAAGCGTTACAGAAAGCGCCTCCTAAACCTGATCGAAGAGAATCCATACTAGAATGGCAAAATAAGCAAGATGAGATTAATCGAAAGATACTAACAACAGCACTGTACAATAAGTATGTTTTAGCATTAATAATTTGTATGCTTGAAGCCGATGCTCTGTTAGATGAAATAGAATTACAGGATCAAGAACAGTTAGTGCAACATAAAATATTGCACGAACGCGAGCGGTTATGTCAGCCATTGCGTGATCAGCGGGTTAAAAGCAATCAAGCAATTCAAGATAACATACGAGAACTGCAAACGTATGTTGATAAAGTTCAATTAACACAATTTGAAAAAAATCCTGTTTATCGAAACGCTGTAATAGCTGAGATATGCGTTAAGATGGACATAGACGAAAATGAGTTGCTTCAAGCCATTCAGAAAATTCCTAAGCTAGTCCAAGTAAAACTACCGGTACTTAAACCATTAGAACGTGTGATGATATTGCCAATGCCTCGACTAGCGGTACCCATACAGCAGGTTAAGTTGCCCTATTTAGAAAAGCCTCCGGCTGTTGAGTATATTGAAGCACAGCGCCCCTTTTTATTTTTAAAACCTGGTCAGTCTGTACAATCCAAACCGTCAGCACAAGAAAGAATGCCGCTGGCTAGAAAGGTAGCCCGTAAACCCTTGCAGCTTCAAGTGAAGTTGCCCAGTATTCAGGATAATCACCCACAGGGTTTTATGTTTTTTGGCGTCAATTCAAAAAATGTCAGAGCACAAGGTAATGCATTGCCGAGGCCTGATTTAGATGAAATGCGACGGCCAGGTCCTGTTGTGGTTAAGCGATAGAAGGGTGACACGCTGCATTCTTTAGCGTTATTACCATCATTACCGAGCCGCATTCTCTATATAAATCATAATCTAGCAGCTCAACTTGGATACTCACTGAATAACCTAGAAGAAACGCTAGCACAAGAATATGGATTCATAGTGGATGATCAAGATAATCCAAAACCTACCATGATTGGCTATGCGGACACTTACAATGCGACGCCACAGAAACCAACGAGAGAATCAGGCTCTGGACGAGGTGTTTTCTTAAAAAATGGAATTTTTTTAAAGGGCGCAGGCCTAACTCCCTTAGCCCCTTTAAAAGGTTTGAAGACTACAATATTAAATACAGGCTTCTGTCCTATCTACGAAGGAGTAAAAGAAGCGATATTCGGCGAATTTTTTCATCAACAAGGTCCTGTTTCTTCTACCCGAGTTTTAGCAGTGTTTGACCTTGGATTTATAGCCGACGACCAGAAGAATTATACAGGAATGCACGATCAGGGATTGATTATCCGAGTAGGGGATCATGCCCGAATAGCTCACTATACTGATGGTAGCTGTTTCCAAGAATTTCAAAATCCATCGGGCAAATGCCAGCCTATTGATAACTGGGAGGAGTATAAAGCTAGATTTCCCATTGCTGAGCTCATTCAAAATCACGTCAAAGCGTTAGTTGCAGCAGAGTTCAGAAGATTTTGGCATGGAGCAATGGATGCCGGTAATACCAAAATTCGAGGGGGCTCTCTTGATTTCGGATCAGCGACATTTCAACCTGACACAGCACCTAGATTTTGGTTGAATCCAAATGACTATTTATGGTTTTCGAAAACTTCAAAAGAAAATATTGTCAAAGTGAGTATGTTTGGATACGAGCATCTTGGCGTAGCGGACAATCTTAGTTTGCTTTATCCAGAATTTAAAATTGACGTTTTTAACAAGGAGCTTGAACAGCAGAGACTAATACAATTAATGGAAATGTTCGGTTTTTTAGAGAGTGAAGCCAGAAATTTTCTTGCAAACTCAGAGCATGAAAATTTGATACATTCTTTCTATTCTAGCTGGTGGAAATTAGGGAAGTATTTTTACTGGGGAAATATGGATGGAAGAACATCAGTGACAGAACCACTCAGCTTGATTGATGTTTTCAGTTATTTAAGAAATGCCGTTTCTTCTTTCGGCAAAATGGAACAATTGCCTGAAATTGAAATAAATAAACCAGATCACCTAAAAGAAAAGCCGCTAGATTCTTGGCAGGAAAGTTTATTATTTGTTGATGTAATATATGCTCAGTACGGTGTCAGAATAGATTCTTCTAATCAATTAATTTTTTCCTCGCAGAAATCAAAAGATGAATTTTTACAAGAAAAAGCATTATTAAACTCAAAATTAAAACCTATCTTTACAGCCTTCATTTCACATTGGCAAACCCACGAGAAAAATATTAAAGAGAAAATCAACCTATTAATAAATACAGTAGCCGCTCATAGTATGCCATTCACCTATCTCTCGCGCGGTCCACTGTTAGAAAGTTTCAAAAAAGCATTTGCCGACTATAAGGAGCATGGAAATGTAAAAATAATCCAGGATTTTATAGACAAGACTGTTACCATAAACAGTCAGAATGCAGACCGGCAAAGCCACATCATTGTTGATGCAGAAAAAACATCAGACATCAGCCCCTACTTCAGACTATCCATTTCATGTTCAGACCAGCCTATAGAAATGCACGAGAGTGGTTTAAAGCCCCGCTCTGGCGCTGATAGATTATGGTTCTTTAGT
>JABDGK010000013.1:12623-46538 GCA_013286085.1 Gammaproteobacteria bacterium
TCAGACTATCCATTTCATGTTCAGACCAGCCTATAGAAATGCACGAGAGTGGTTTAAAGCCCCGCTCTGGCGCTGATAGATTATGGTTCTTTAGTAACTCATCTAATCGGCAAAGAAAGTTAGATGAACTACAGTCATCTAGTGCTTATAATCTGGAGGCGCACACCGTAAACGCGGAACGCAGGCTTATTTGATTATTAAGTTTCTGATTTTCGTTATCACAGAACAAACGCCCATAACAGTGCAAGAGCGGTAAGAAGTCTTACGATCTGACTTTTATCATGATAGTGGCCGTCTTGCCGTCTTTAGCTAGTCTTATTCAGCGTGGACGTTCGACGATGTCCATTGCCGCCTGGTTACCTGCTGCAACACCTTGTTTTTGTAGCGCTATTTTTTAAAGACTGCCGCGCACATTTTTTTTCATCTGGTCTATACTGAAATAATGATAAGAACAATGTTTCGAGGAGTCCTCATGAGATCATCCTATGATCGCGACATGTTAGAAAATGAAAGTATAAAGAAGTTAGCTGAGTATAATAGGATGCTTAGGACGTTGGGTGAGAGACCTGAGGTATTAAAAGAATTGTATGAAATAAGACTGAGACAATTTAAGAGATTATCTCCCGATGATGAGGTGGTTGAAAGTTTTAATTCATCCTTAGATGCATCTATTCAATTGTTAAAGAATCTGAATGAACTAAATCAAATCCAGACAATTATTTTGCCCATAGATGAAAAAAAAATTAACGGTGCTAAGCCGGAAGACATAGAAGCAATACGGTCGGCGCAACAAGCAGTAAGAGATGGTGAGAAATTTTTTAATAAGGCGAAACGAGAAGCACATGCTTTGGCTGTTTTTTGTTTAAAAGAAAAAGATTACAAAAAAATAAATCATGGTGATAGTGATATTAAGGTTCTTTCTCAGTCAGTAAATGCAGTTATCAAGGTTGCAAAAGATCCTACAAATAAGAACAATTTAATCAATCTTTATGATCAGTCAAAAAAAATTGCAGAAAAGAAATCTGAGCTTCCATTTTGGAGAAGGTATGCTGCTACAATTACGAAGTGTGTGGGATTAGCCATGCTCTGGGTGGGAGTAGCGCTCACTTGTACGGGTATAGGTGCAGCAGCAGGGGTGCCGCTGATGATAGCGGGAGGCTGCCTATTTAATGCAGCCATAGTGACACCTAAACTGCCCGGGATTGGAGGTGAAACTTTAAATGAATCGCATAAGAATTCTAACGTAACAGACCTAAGCCGGGCAATGTCCAATGTAGCAAAATCAATTGAAATATTGCGGGAAGGGGATGCGGAAAAAGAGAAGCAAGCAGGCATGAAGGAAGTGCGGCAGCCATCAGTTGGTAGATAGCATGCAATAGAGTGCTAGTAGGGGTCAAATGCAAGATCACGACGAATATTGTATTTTGATTTCTTGAGTCGTGATCTTGCATTTGACCCCGTATTCCTCAGACTATCCATTTCATGTTCAGACCAGCCTATAGAAATGCACGAGAGTGGTTTAAAGCCCCGCTCTGGCGCTGATAGATTATGGTTCTTTAGTAACTCATCTAATCGGCAAAGAAAGTTAGATGAACTACAGTCATCTAGTGCTTATAATCTGGAGGCGCACACCGTAAACGCGGAACGCAGGCTTATTTGATTATTAAGTTTCTGATTTTCGTTATCACAGAACAAACGCCCATAACAGTGCAAGAGCGGTAAGAAGTCTTACGATCTGACTTTTATCATGATAGTGGCCGTCTTGCCGTCTTTAGCTAGTCTTATTCAGCGTGGACGTTCGACGATGTCCATTGCCGCCTGGTTACCTGCTGCAACACCTTGTTTTTGTAGCGCTATTTTTTAAAGACTGCCGCGCACATTTTTTTTCATCTGGTCTATACTGAAATAATGATAAGAACAATGTTTCGAGGAGTCCTCATGAGATCATCCTATGATCGCGACATGTTAGAAAATGAAAGTATAAAGAAGTTAGCTGAGTATAATAGGATGCTTAGGACGTTGGGTGAGAGACCTGAGGTATTAAAAGAATTGTATGAAATAAGACTGAGACAATTTAAGAGATTATCTCCCGATGATGAGGTGGTTGAAAGTTTTAATTCATCCTTAGATGCATCTATTCAATTGTTAAAGAATCTGAATGAACTAAATCAAATCCAGACAATTATTTTGCCCATAGATGAAAAAAAAATTAACGGTGCTAAGCCGGAAGACATAGAAGCAATACGGTCGGCGCAACAAGCAGTAAGAGATGGTGAGAAATTTTTTAATAAGGCGAAACGAGAAGCACATGCTTTGGCTGTTTTTTGTTTAAAAGAAAAAGATTACAAAAAAATAAATCATGGTGATAGTGATATTAAGGTTCTTTCTCAGTCAGTAAATGCAGTTATCAAGGTTGCAAAAGATCCTACAAATAAGAACAATTTAATCAATCTTTATGATCAGTCAAAAAAAATTGCAGAAAAGAAATCTGAGCTTCCATTTTGGAGAAGGTATGCTGCTACAATTACGAAGTGTGTGGGATTAGCCATGCTCTGGGTGGGAGTAGCGCTCACTTGTACGGGTATAGGTGCAGCAGCAGGGGTGCCGCTGATGATAGCGGGAGGCTGCCTATTTAATGCAGCCATAGTGACACCTAAACTGCCCGGGATTGGAGGTGAAACTTTAAATGAATCGCATAAGAATTCTAACGTAACAGACCTAAGCCGGGCAATGTCCAATGTAGCAAAATCAATTGAAATATTGCGGGAAGGGGATGCGGAAAAAGAGAAGCAAGCAGGCATGAAGGAAGTGCGGCAGCCATCAGTTGGTAGATAGCATGCAATAGAGTGCTAGTAGGGGTCAAATGCAAGATCACGACGAATATTGTATTTTGATTTCTTGAGTCGTGATCTTGCATTTGACCCCGTATTCCTCAGACTATCCATTTCATGTTCAGACCAGCCTATAGAAATGCACGAGAGTGGTTTAAAGCCCCGCTCTGGCGCTGATAGATTATGGTTTATATAGAGAATGTGGCTCGGTAATGATGGTAATATAAAATTTAGCTTAATAAGGTGATAATGTCGGTAGCTTGTTGAATATAACCATCCGCATTCCACTGTTGTGGCGTTTCTTCCGCAGGAATATAACCATACATCGCAACGACAGCAGGTGAACCCGCTGCTTTGCTAGCAATAATATCAATTTCGGAGTCACCAATATATAAACATTCCTCTGGCGCTTGTTGTAACAGCTGGCATGCATGCAGAATCGGTTCAGGATGTGGCTTGCTTAATTTCAGTGTGTCACCACTAATAATGCAAGCAGCGCGATCAGTCAGTTGTAAGTTGTCGAGTAATTTTAGCGTAAAGCGTTCGGGTTTGTTGGTAACAATTCCCCAGGGTGTTTTGTGTTGTTCCAAATACTGCAAGACAGTATCCATGCCTGGAAAAAAAGTCGTGGTATCCGCTAAATGTGAATAATAGTGCATTAATAATTCGGTGCACAAATGGGTATATTCTGGATGATGCTCTTCGATGTTTAAACCAATCTTGAGTAAACCACGGCAGCCACGTCCTGCTGCTGGGCGAATAATATCGTGTGATAACGGTGTTACATTGCGTTTGATGAGTACGTTATTTAGCGCATGCCCTAAGTCGGTTGCGGTATCTAATAACGTACCGTCTAAATCAAATAATACGGCTTTAATGGGTTTGTTATTGAAATACATAATGAGTCCTACTGGGTGAGATGCATTAAATAGTTGACTGATACATCATCGGTTAAGCTGTATTTTTTTGAAAATATATTGTAATTAATGCCAGCCATATCAGCGACCTGTAAATTAGCTTGTCTTGCCCAAGCAGTTAATTCACTCGGACGAATAAATTTATCAAAGTCATGTGTACGTTGTGGTAATAGTTTTAAAATGTACTCGGCACCGACAATAGCAAATAAGTAGGCTTTCATATTGCGATTAATAGTCGAAAAAAATAAGTGCCCATTTGGTTTAACCAGTGCTGCAGCGGCACGAATGATAGAAAGGGGGTCCGGGACATGCTCCAGCATTTCTAGGCAGGTGACGATATCATATTGCTGTGGTCGTTCTGCAGCGATTGTTTCTGCTGTCGTTAATAAATACTCAATCTGCGTTTTGCTCTCGAGTTGATGGAGTTTAGCAACATTTAATGCTGCCTCGCTCATATCGATGCCAGTGACTTTGGCTTCAAATTTTGCCATGCTTTCCGCGAGGATGCCGCCACCACAGCCAATGTCGATGACCGATTTACCCTGCAAAGGTGCTCGTTCGTTGATGTAAGCTAGTCGAATAGGGTTGATTTCATGTAGTGATTTAAATTGACCATCAAGATCCCACCAATGGGCAGCGCGATCCGAAAATTTGGCAATTTCAATGGAATCAATGTTGTTTTTGCTCATTAAAAGCACACCTTTGTTTTGTTCTCTTGCCAGCAAGTGGGATAGTTGTTTATGATACTCAACTGGTTCAGTTAGTTATAGTCCAAAAACTGGTTTTTTTAAATTTACTTAAAATCAAAGGGAATTTTTCATGAAAAAATTTATCGTATTAGGTGTATTGGCTTCTGCTTTTGTTGCAACCGCTGCAATGGCTGATGATGCTGCAATGACTGGTTCATCATCCACAACAACAACGACAACAACAACTCCACCAACCACTGTTACTGATCCAAATGCAGCACCTGCTACAACCCAATCATCAACTTCAGCAACCACGACAAATACGGATGCGGCTGGCAATAAATCTACAACAACACAAACAACAACGACACCAGCTCAGTAAGCTGATTCGTTATTGCAGTTTTTGAAGAATGAATAAACCCTGCGATGCAGGGTTTTTCTTATGCAGATATTTAGGATGATACTCATGAATGACAATAGCCCTCAACCCATCCATTTACAAGATTATACAGTGCCCAATTATCTTATAGATAGAGTGGATCTGGAAGTTGATCTGCAAGAAGAATTTGCAACGGTGACGTCGCATCTTACTATTCATGCTAATCCTCAGTCTGTCACAAAAACTGCGAATCTTGTTTTGGTGGGGGAGGATGTTGAGTTAGAACGAGTTACCATGAACGGTAACCCATTGACGCCACAGCAATATAACAAAACAGCGGATACGCTCACTATTTTTCAAGTGCCTGCCCAATTTGAATTAGAAATTCAAACACGTATTCAGCCACACTTGAATACAGCGTTAAGTGGCTTATATAAGTCGAGTGGAAATTACTGTACACAATGTGAAGCGGAAGGTTTTCGTCGTATTACGTATTTTCTGGATCGCCCCGATGTGATGGCGCGTTATACAACGAAAATCATCGCTGACGAAAAACGTTATCCCATGTTGTTATCGAATGGCAATTTAGTTGAATCCGGTAAATTAGCAGATGGTCGTCATTGGGTAAAATGGGAAGACCCTTTTAAGAAGCCCTGTTATTTGTTTGCATTAGTGGCAGGTGATTTAGAGTTTATTGAGGATTTTTTCACAACCCAATCGGGTCGTCGCGTTACGTTGCGAATTTATGTGGAGAAAGGTAATCAAGATAAATGTATGCATGCCATGCAAGCTGTTAAAAAAGCGATGCGGTGGGATGAAGAAGTCTATGGTCGTGAATATGATTTAGATATTTACATGATTGTTGCAGTAAGTGACTTTAATATGGGTGCCATGGAAAATAAAGGCCTCAATATTTTTAATACCAAATATATTTTAGCAACACCGGATTCCGCAACGGATGATGATTTTCTGCATGTTGAATCGGTGATTGCGCACGAATATTTTCATAACTGGTCCGGTAATCGTGTGACTTGTCGTGATTGGTTTCAATTAAGTTTGAAAGAAGGGTTAACTATTTTTCGAGATCAGTCTTTCACGGCTGATACAGCATCACGTACAGTAGCGCGCATTCATGATGTGAATGCGTTGCGTACGCAGCAATTTCCTGAAGATATGAGTCCAGTGGCGCATCCTGTGCGACCTGATTCCTACATCGAAATTAATAATTTTTATACGTCGACTATTTATAATAAAGGCGCTGAAGTAATTCGCATGATGCAAACCATTATAGGCGAAGACAAATTCCGTCGTGGCATGGATCTGTATTTCGAACGTCATGATGGTCAAGCGGTGACAATTGATGATTTTGCGCAAGCGATGGTGGATGCTTCGGGTGTGGATTTAACGCAATTTCGTTTATGGTATAGTCAAGCGGGTACACCAGTGCTGGATGTCACCGATGAATATGATGCGGATAAAGCAATCTATCGGCTGACTGTTAAGCAATCTTGTCCACCAACACCAGGTCAACCCAGCAAAAAACCTTTCCATATACCGGTTAAAATAGGATTGATATCAGCAACAGGCGTAGAGTTTTCTGTTGAAAATAGCTTGTTACACATTAAGAAACCAGTAGAAACGTTTGAATTTAAAAATATAGCATCGAAACCAACACCATCTTTATTGAGAGGGTTTTCTGCGCCAGTGAAAGCAAACTTCAATTATTCAGATGCAGCATTTGAATTGTTGTTTATGCATGATGCGGATAAATTTAATCGCTGGGAGGCGGGCCAAAAATTTGCGATTAATGTGTTATTAAAATTAATTGCAAAACAGCAAGCGAGCGAAGCGTTGGTTGCTCCTGATAATTTTATTTCTGCATTCCAGCATGTATTGCGCACGCAGCAAGATGATAAATGGTTATTGGCAGAAATGCTGACGTTGCCATCCGAGCGTTATTTGGCGGATCAAATGACGGTGGTCGATGTGGATGCGATTCATGCGGCACGTGAGTTTCTATTGCAAGAAATTGCGAAACAATCAAAAGAACTGTTGCTAGACACCTATTTGCAAAATCATGATAAGCAAGGCGCGTATGAATTTACGATGCCGGCTGTTGGTAAACGCCAATTAAAAAATCTCTGTTTGGCGTATTTAATGCGGTTAGGGGATAAGAGCCTATATGAAAATGTCGGTATGCAGCAATTTACAGCCGCATTAAAAAATAATATGACAGATACCACGGGAGCAATCCGTACATTGGTTAATATTGATAATCCATTGCGGGATCAAGCGTTGGCGGCTTTTTATAATACGTGGAAGGAGAATGCTTTGGTAGTTGATAAGTGGTTTTCTTTGCAAGCGACTTCAAAACTACCTGGCACGTTAGCAAAGGTTAAAGCATTAATGAAGCATGAAGCATTTGATATTAAGAATCCCAATAAAGTGTATGCGCTAATTGGTGCATTTGGTCATCAGAACCCTGTTCACTTTCATGTTGAGAGTGGTGAAGGATATCAATTCTTAGCTGATATAGTTCAACAACTGGATGTGCTTAACCCACAAATTGCAGCGCGTATGGTGCAGCCTTTAATCCAGTGGCAGCGTTATGATAAAAATCGCCAAGACTTAATGCGCAAGCAGCTGGAGCGTATTGCAAATAATAATAAAATTTCGAACGATGTGTATGAATTGGTAAGTAAAAGTATTCGTGTAACAGAATCCGCATAACAAAATTAGATTGAGGAGAAAGTAATGCAACAAGCAACCAAAAAAACGCGCACCGAAACCGACAGCATGGGTGCGATTGAAGTCGCTGATAATGTTTATTGGGGCGCGCAAACGGAGCGTTCTCTGCATCACTTCGACATCGCGGGTGATGCCATGCCGAAAGAATTAATTCGTGGTTTTGCTATTTTAAAAATTGCGGCGGCAAAAGCCAATAATGAATTAGGTTTATTACCAGAAGATAAAACGAACTTGATTATTAAAGCGGCTGAAGAAATTATTGATAATAAATTGCAAAATCAATTCCCCTTACGTATTTGGCAGACCGGTAGTGGCACACAAACCAATATGAATGTGAATGAAGTTATTTCTAACCGAGCGATTGAAATTGCTGGCGGTAAGTTGGGGAGTAAAAATCCTATTCATCCCAATGATCATGTGAATCGTTCGCAATCGTCTAATGATACATTTCCAACAGCCATGCATATTGCTGCTGCAGAATCATTGGTCTCTCAATTGATTCCTTCGATTAACATGCTGCGGAATGCACTGGCTGAAAAGCAAAAAGCCTTTGCACATATTGTGAAAGTGGGGCGCACGCATTTGCAAGATGCCGTGCCATTGACGCTGGGGCAAGAATTTTCTGGTTATGTTGCGCAATTGGACGCGGCGATTAAAAATATTGAATTAACGTTACCAGGTTTATATGAATTGGCAGCGGGTGGTACTGCTGTGGGTACAGGGATTAACTCACATCCTCAGTTTGCTGCGTTGGTAGCGAAGAAAATTGCGGAATTGACGCAGTTACCGTTTGTTACCGCGCCAAATAAATTTGCTGCATTAGCGGCACATGATGCGATGGTGTTTTCAAGTGGCGCATTAAAAACGTTAGCCTGTGCACTCATGAAAATTGCCAATGATATTCGTCTATTGGGTTCCGGTCCACGTTGTGGCTTGGGCGAATTAATTTTACCAGAAAACGAACCAGGTTCTTCTATTATGCCAGGCAAGGTGAACCCCACTCAGTGTGAAGCAATGACCATGGTTTGTGTGCAAGTGATGGGGAATGATGCGACGATTGGTTTTGCGGGTTCACAAGGGAATTTTGAATTAAATGTATTTAAGCCAGTCATTATTCATAACTTCTTGCACTCTGTATCCTTGTTAACAGACGCAGCGCGTATGTTTACGGAGTTTTGTGTGAAGGATCTCAAAGCCGATGAAAAACGTATTCGTTCTTACGTTGAAAATTCGTTGATGCTGGTGACAGCGTTAGCGCCTAAGATTGGCTACGATAAGGCGGCTCAGATTGCACATAAAGCTTATCACGACGATACCTCATTATTAGAAGCCTGTTTAGCGTTGGGTTATTTGTCTGAAAGTGAATTTAAAGAAACGGTTCGTCCTGAAGAAATGACAGAGCCGCGACTGTAGCCCATATGGAGCGCAGCCATACGGGCTACACATGCAGTCATTTAATCTATTGATTGTATAGAACTTTCAACGAGTTAAGGCAGTAACTATTTTCTGCTTTTTACGGGTAAAAACTTCAATGATGACTATACTTAAAAGAGTTAAGGTGCAATTCTCATGATGAAGCGAGTAAGGCTATGGCATTGTCCGAAGAACCAAGTGCGGCAGAGAAGCAGGTTGCAACACTATTAGGTTTGCTGCCAGGTGATATTGTCCTATCAGAAATGCCTTACCATGATGCTCAACAAGATGATTTTACCCATTTTAAGAATCTAGAGCCTGCTCACACCTGTGTGTGGGTGGATCGCAGCGATGATTGGTCAAAATCGTTTGCACGTTCCTACCAAGAAGGATATCAACCCCCAGGGTTGACACTGACAGGATTATGGCCTGGGCGACATGCGGTATTTCGTTATACGGCGGATGTTGCGGTTGCTAGTCAATTCTCAGATATTATTAAGAATTGGGCTTCTTTGCATTTGCAGAATGTCGCTCACGCTGTCGGTGTGAGTGCTCAAGTTCGACCACATCTTGCTGCAGCCAATGATTTATTCGCATTAGTTAAAAATAGCCAATTAGCACATCTGGGTTCGGAAGGCTTATGGCGAGCAATTAAATTTGCGGCTTGCCGGGCAATTCTTGGGGAGCCTGAACATGAGCAAAGCCAACGTTGTACGGCCTTGGTTGCAGCGGCGTTTCAAGCGAGTATGTTGGCTTCGATTGTGAAGCACCATGATGGTTCAGCGGTTTTTAATCAGCTGAATAGCAGTCCTTTTATGGAATATGCCGATTTAGTATTGGCAGAGCATTGGCAAAAAATGCCATTGGGTCAATTATTATTGCAAGCGGTAGAAACTAACAATTATACATCATTATTTCCTGCGCCATTTGCTGTTGATCAACGTTATGCAACACCAAAAGCATTGTACGAAAAGTTAAAAATGGCAGTGGATTTTATGTTAGTTGGTCATTATAGTTTTTTTAATAATCGAGTCATTGCTATTGAAAAACCATCGCCTTAAGTTAATGCAGGAAGTAACCCAGTCAACCCATCCGCCAACATCCCAACCGCAATGGCCATAATAATCATCCCCATAATGCGAGTTACCACTTTAATAACTGATAAACCAACTAATTTGGCGATGGTATTCCCAAAATAAAGCATCATGCACATGCCAAGGGCTAATAGGGTACAGGAAATTGACATGACAATTTTATTGAGGATTTGGGGATAGTCAGTCCCTGCGATGATTAACGTACTAATTGCGCCAGGGCCGATAATAATAGGCAGTGCTAAAGGTACTACAGCAATCGATTCGCGTTCTTTAGCAGCCTCATCGTCTTCTGATGTATAGCTGACGGGGCTTTCTTTGGATTGCAGCATGGATAAGCCCATCAGCAGTAAAATAATGCCACCCGCAAAGCGGAATGACGAAATCGTAATACCCAGTATTTCTAATAGTTCCTGCCCAGACCAAATGGTGATAAGCATGATGGCTATCATGGTTAAACCACAGGTTTTTGCGACTTTCCGTTGTGCCAACAGCGATGTTTTACGCGTCAAATCTAAGAAAATCGACAATGAACCTAATGGATTCATCATAATGATCATGGCAACAATAAATTTCATAGCATCAGAGGCAGTCACGGCAATATCCACTTGTGTGTAAAATGTTGGCTTATGATAACGAAAATGGGTGTTTTTTTAAAGATTTTCTAGAAAATTAAATATAAAATAATCGCTATTTTGATAAGTAGAGGGATGCTATGAAACGCGTTTATAACTTTAGTGCCGGACCCGCCATGTTGCCCGAGGAAGTGCTAAAACAGGCCCAAGAGGAGTTCTTGGATTGGCATGGGATTGGTATGTCAATTATGGAGCTCGGCCATCGTGGGCCAGAGTTTAAGAATATTGCCGATCAGTCTGAAGCCGATTTGCGTGAGTTAATGGATATCCCCAAAAATTATCACGTTTTATTTCTACCGGGTGGTGCTACTGCACATTTTGCAATGGTGCCATTAAATTTATTCGGCCAGAAGAAGACAGCAGATTATATTGATACCGGTATTTGGTCTAAAAAGGCAATAGCGGAAGCAGCGCGTTATGGTCAAGTTGGACTTGCTGCAGAAATTAAAAAAGTGAATGGGTTGATGGCAATTCCACCCCAATCAGATTGGAAGTTGAATCCAGATGCGGCTTATGTTCATTATACGCCGAATGAAACGATTGAAGGGATTGAATTTAATTGGATACCGAAAACAGGTCATGTACCGTTAATTGCTGATATGTCATCAATGATTTTATCCAGACCGATTGATGTTAGCCAATATGGTATTATTTATGCCGGCGCACAAAAAAATATCGGCCAAGCTGGCATTACTGTTGCTATTATTCGTGAAGATCTTATTCAAGATCCGTTACCACTTACCCCAACGTTATATCACTATAAAATTCAGGCCGAAAATAAATCTTTTTACAACACGCCGCCAACTTATAGTTGGTATATTGCCGGGTTAATGCTGGCATGGATGAAGCGCCACGGCGGTGTAGCGTATTTTAGTGAGTTAAATAAACGGAAAGCAAAAAAATTATATGCTGTCATTGATGCGCATAAGGATTTTTATGTGAATACTGTCCATCCTGATTGTCGTTCACAAATGAATGTGCCATTTGATTTGCCAACACCGGAGTTAAACGAAAAATTTCTTAATTGGGCGATCAAAGAGGGAATGACCAATTTAAAAGGGCATCGACTTGCTGGTGGTGTGCGCGCAAGTATTTATAATGCGATGCCGGAAGCAGGTGTTGATAAGTTGGTTGCTTTTATGAAGGAATTTATTCGGACGAATGGATAAATTTTGTTACCGAGCCGCGACCGTCAGAGAGCGTCACTGTCGTGTTTAGTGCGGTGACGCTCTCTGACGGTCGCGGCTCGGTAATACGACAAATTTTCAGGAGGAAATGCTATGAAAAGAAATCAATTAATCTTAACTGTGATTTTATTTTTCTCGTTGATGAGTGTTGCACTTGCAAAAACGCAGCTTACCTATCAAGAAACCCGTGTACCCATGGCGGAAGCAGGTGCAAAAGGCTTGGAGGCCTTGTTTGTTTGGCCAAATGACTCAACACCGCATCCAGTTGTACTCATTAGTCACGGTGCGCCACGTGATTACAGTAAGCGCCCTGACATGAGTGCGATTGCTTCTCTGCCGGTTGCCATGGAATTTGCGCGTCGTGGTTTCGCGGTCGCTGTGGTGATGCGTCGTGGTTATGGTACATCGGGCGGTGAGTGTGTCGAGAGTCTATCAGGTTGCGCGTCACCAAACTATTTGCATTCTGCCATGGCGGCATCAAAAGACTTGCATGCTGTCGTTGCTTATCTTAAAACGCTACCGCAATTTGATGTTAATAAAATAATTGCCGTGGGTGTGTCTGCCGGTGGTTTTTCAACGGTTGCATTCACTGCGGATAATCCACCGCCTGGATTAGTTGCAGCAATTAGTTTTGCAGGTGGTCGTGGTTCAAAAGCAAGTGATACGGTTTGTCAAGAAAATCAATTAATTGATGCATTTGGTACCCTAGGAAAAACATCGCGTGTGCCTATGCTCTGGGTTTATTCTGAAAATGATCATTTTTTTAATCCCGTATTGGCTAAACATTTGTATGATGCTTTTACTAAAAGTGGCGGTCATGCCACATTAAAAATGGTGGCACCTTATAAAGAAGAAGGGCATTTTTTATTTTCTACCGCGGGTATATCTGTTTGGACGCCACTCGTAGATGATTTTTTAAAAAGCCAGAACTTAGTAATGCTTGATGAACTATTACCCTTACCAACAGGGGATTTAAAAGTGCCTGCGACATTATCCGCACAGGGTAAAGAGGATTTTGCTAGTTATAGTAAAAGTGCTCCTCATAAGGCATTCGCGATGTCGCAAGATGGTGCGTACGGTTGGCGAACCGGGCAGCGTTCAATTGCTGAGGCGAAAAAAGGCGCTTTAGGCTATTGCCAAGAGCATGCGAATGAAGCCTGTCATGTGATCGCTTTAGATAATGCGATGGTGGCTGAGTAGCGCAGAATGTAGCCCGTATGCAGCGGAGCGTAATACGGGTTTGTCGCATACCATCCCGTATTACGCTCCGCTGCATACGGGCTACTTTTTATTGTTTTTTCATCACATCATGTAATTGTAAACGCGCTTTTTTGCGTTGCAATGCTTCATTATAGCGGCGTTGTTGGACCGGATTTTCAATCGTTAATGGTGGAATTTTCGTTGGACGTCCATTGTCATCTAATGCAACCATTGTAAAATAACAGGTATTGGTATGACGCGATGTGCGTTTTAAAAGATTTTCTGCAACGACGCGAATGCCGATTTCAAGTGATGTGTTACCCACGTAATTCACACAGGCTGAGCAAATCACTAATTCACCCACATAAATCGGTTCTTTAAAAAAAACTTGATCGACAGACAGGGTAACAATAGTGCGTGCAGCGTAACGCGAGGCGCATGCATAGGCAACGCGATCGAGTAATGACAGTAAATGACCGCCATGCACATTGCCGTTGAAGTTAACTTTATCTGGCGTCATCACTTCAGACATGACAAGGGTGCGCGGATCCTTAACGACATTATTTTCGATCATGAAATTTCTCCGTATAAGGCTGAAAAATCGCATCAACTTTAGCAGCACAGATAAAATCGTTTTCGGATAAGCCGCCAATAGCATGTGTTGTATAGCGAACTAAGCAATGGTTGTATCCCACTTCCAAATCGGGATGATGGTTTTCAAGATTTGCCATCCAGGCAATCGCATTCACGAATGCCATGGTGTGATAATAATTTTTGAAGCGAAAATCGTAAAATAGTTCTTGTTGGTTGGCACTCAATTGCCAATAGCTTGCAATTTGTTGGCGGAACTGCTGGATGGCTTGACTATCCAGTGGCGGAACGCCGCCTTCACAAGGTAAGCAATGTTTATCGCCAATGGCGCAGGTGGTATTCGATGTAATGGCTGACATAAGGAGTCCTTCTTATTTCAAAAAATGCGTTTCAAATTCATAAGGTTTGGTTTGTAAGTTATTGCCGCTGCAGTAATTAGTGACGGTATTCATAGCGCAAGGGAAGTCGCGATTCGCTAATTTCATGGATGTACCACCCAGATTAAAATGTTTGGCGAAATTCGTAATCGTATCGGCGTCTTGTAATGTAAATTGTTCGCCGGCGACATCATTGAGGCCGATCATGGGTGTTAATTCAACCATCCTCCAGATAGCTACTTTTGTTTTTTGCGGATACATATTTTGTAAAAAATCATGTAGATATTCGGAAGCTTGAATTGCATAGTGCGCCATATTGCCTGGATAAGACGGGCCATAGTTCATTACAAGCAAATTCACGGAGTAATCTAAATTCGCTGCTTTGGCCGCACGTAAAACGTTTTCACTATAAGGTAATAATTTCTCTGGTAAGGTGAGTAACGTAAAACTAATTTTTACGTTAGGATGTGTTTCTTTTAATTGTGTTAGCACGGATATTATTTTTTCAACATTGGCAGTATTGTTTTCAATATCAAAATCCAGACGGCGAGGCTGATAGATGTGGACGATATTTTCATAGGCTATGAATAATTCTTTGTTGGTACAGGCAGCAGAGATATCAATACCATTGCGATTGCCTAACGTGATAGTGACTTCCACTTCGTTAGCGATGACCGCTTCAATGGCGTGCTTTGCCCATTCATGATAAACCGAAAAGTCCGGTTGTCCGCCCCAAGCTGGGTTACATTTGCCAGCATCCGTAATGAACCCTAAATGATAACCGCCCACATCGGCTTCATCACTGGCTCGAACTAAGTCGACAGGCTCAAAGTCATGTGAGTCTTGGTCCCAATGTACATTCAATGTTAAGTCGACATAAGGGCTAAAATCAGTATTTTTTTTATCAAGATAAATTAATCCTGCCACAATAAAAATAGCAATGGTTACAAAAATGGGGAAGTATCTTTTGATTAGTGCGGGTTGTCTCATTTTCTTAATGCTCTGCACGATAAGGCGATGCTAATCATAACAAAAAATGTGCAGCAGTGGCAAGTAAATAGAGAATAAATGGTCTTTATTTATAGTAGTAAATAAATTATTATTAGCACGTTTTTTCCCGCCCAAGCCAACCGCATTGAAATCTCCTCAAAATCGTAGGGTGGATAAAGCGCAGCGTATCCACCAATAGCATTTAGTGGACACGCTGCGCTTTGTCCACCCTGCTTGTGGAGTAAAGTCTATTATTTTAAAAAAATTATCACACGGCATCAGTTTTATCGAAGTGCTCGTCAGTTTATTGTTAATCAGTTTGGTTTTATTAGGAGCCGATGCGATGCAAATCGTTTTGTTACAAAAAAGCCGCGAGCTCTATTTTCGTAGTATCGCACAACATCAATTACAAAGCATGGCGGGGCAGCTATCCGTATTAATCAAGCAAGCCGAGTTAACTAAATCAATAGCTGACTGGAATAGGGTCAATGCTATGTTGTTGCCTCAGGGTGTGGGTTCTGTCTCTGGGCAGTTTCCGGTTTATGAAATTGATCTTGTGTGGAACGGCGCAACGCAGGCTGACTGTCACCTTAAAGAAAAGCAAAACATAACATGTCTCAGCAACGAAATTTTATTCGTGGAATAACGCTATTAGAAATATTGTTATCATTGTTTCTTAGTATCGGCTTGTTTGCCATATTGATAACAATATATCTTACTACAGTAAAAAATGCTGCCATACAAGCGGCATATTATTCTATTCAGCAAAACAGCCAGCTTGCGTTGCAAATATTAGCGCGTGACATTCATAGCGCGGGTTATATCGGTTGTGGTCGTTTAACCGAAGATTTCCCTGTGCAAACATATTTGCATTATTCATTACGACCTAACAATAAAATAATAGGTGAGGATAGTGCAATTACAGTGAGATCGGCTAGCACCGAGTCAGCTTATCTACCACTATCCATGGATAGTTTGCAGGTATTATTTGTTTCATTGGATGCGCATTTCAGTCGACAGGATGTGGTGATTGTTTCTGATTGCGAATCAGCAGAAATTTTTCAAATTAAATCGATTGAATCTGCCGGTGAGAATCAACAAAAAATCATAACACAAATGCCATTGCATAAACACTACGCGCAATATGCTGAAGTCAGTAAATTAGAAGAAAATCATTATGTTGTCGCGGATACCAAACGTGTGGATTCAACTGGAAAAATAATTAAAGCATTATTTCGGCGTTATGCTTCCGGCCACAATCTGGAGTTGGTGGAGGGGGTTCAGCAATTGCAATTTGAATACGATGTGTTACGCAATAATAGCATTGTCCGTGTGCATGCAAATGCAGTGACTGATTGGGCTACTGTTGTGGGTGTTGCTATGGCGGTGACGGTGCATGCCATGAGTGCTTATCCACTACAAAAAATGGAATATGGTTATGCAGCACTCTCGTCTTAAACAAAGCGGCTTTATTTTACTTGTGGCGTTGATTACGTTGCAAATACTGAGTTTATTGGGATTATTTGCTTTGCAAAGCTATCTTTGGGAGAGTCGAATGCTACATCAGTTTTGGTTGCGGCAAGAAATGATGGCAACAGCAACCTATCAAATGCAACAAGCAGAAAAAAAATTACTTTATTCTGCGCCGTCTTGTTTAATTCCTAAGACAGCCGCCGCTTTGCTAATTACAAAATCGCACTCTTGGTGGCAGTCTGTATCTTGTCATGGTAATTTTCATCAGTTTCAGTATTATTATGTGATGGAATCGTTGGGTGATGATGCTTGTGCGGATATGGAACAATTGCAGCCCGCTGTGATTAAATCCATCGCGAGTTATTTTCGTATCACGCTATTTATGATGTCCTCATCTAATCTACTACAATATGTTATACTGCAGCGTACAGTTGTTAAACCCCATGCAGTGGCAAGTCTATGTACCGGCCAGCATCATCGTGTGCTGATGGGTGAGCAATCAAGTAGAGAGCTAATATAGGAACGGATGAATATGACTGCAGATACATTAAAAGACAAAGTGATTTTTATTACTGGCGCTAGTCGTGGTATTGGCCGTGAAATTGCGCTGCGTTGTGCTCGGGATGGAGCAAAAATTATCGTCGCCGCGAAAACAACGGAGCCGCATCCAACCTTGCCTGGCACCATCTATACAGTGGCGAAAGAAATCGAAGCGGCGGGTGGTACCGCGCTGCCTGTGCAATTGGATATTCGGGATGAAAAAAATGTTTATGACGTCGTTAGGCAGGCAGTAGATTCATTCGGCGGTATTGATATTTTGGTAAATAACGCCAGCGCTATTTTTTTAGCATCAACGGAACAAATGCCCATGAAGCGGTTTGATTTGGTTTTTTCTGTTAATGTGCGCGGTACTTTTTTATGTTCACAAGCTTGTATTCCTTATTTAAAAAATTCAACGAATCCTCATATTCTTAATTTATCTCCGCCATTAAATATGAAGGCAAAATGGTTCAAAAATCATGTTGCTTATACGATGTCAAAATACGGCATGAGTATGTGTACCTTGGGTATGGCTGAAGAATTTAAACAAGATGGCATTGCCGTGAATTCATTGTGGCCTAAAACCACTATTGCAACGGCAGCCATTGAAGTGAATTTTCCTAAACAAATTTTAGAGGCTAGTCGCAAGCCTACTATTGTGGCGGATGCCGCTCATGGCATTTTGACGAGTAATAGTCGTGAAGTATCAGGGAATTTCTTTGTAGATGAAGATTTTTTATTGACGCAGGGCGTGACAGATTTCACGCAATATGCCGTCAGTCCGGGTATTCAACCTTATCCGGATTTCTTTTTGGACTAAGGCCTAATTAAATTTCCAATTTAACCCTAACAATAAGCTTTGACTATCCACCTTAAATGTTGGTGGAGAAACTACCCCGGCGTTAGTTGGAGATATGCTGCCCAGGTTTGTATATAAATACTCTAATGCAGCAGTTAAATGTGTTGTTAGCCCTATACGAACGCCTGTACCAAGATCATAAGCAAAGTTGGTATTGGTATTTTTATTGAATGACGTGGGAACAACGCCACTGCCTGCAATAACCACTTCTTGAAACGAAATTGTATTCCAGGCAGCGCCTATACCAAGAATAGGGTAGATCTCAAACGGATCCAGGTTAAACAACAGGGGTTTCACATCCAGCATGAGACGTGTACTGGTGATGGGTGCGCCAAAGCTAAAATTATTCAACGCAGCATTTTGAAATTGCCAGACGTTACCATTGATTGTAGTAGAGCTCCCATAAAGGTTTAGTTCAACTAATAAATCATTCAGGACAGTTCTGTTTTTCAGTTTCTCTGCAAAGAAGTGATATCCCACGCCTATTTTCCAGAGAGAACCATTAAACTTTTTTTGATAGAGGTTAGCAGTTCCGCCACTTGAAGTCTGATTTACTTGGACGCTGTCAGTTTCCGACGGAGACATAATAATTTTTGTATTATTTGTATATATCCACGCTGGACCACCTGCTGCTGAAATTTCCATGTTTTTTAATTTAGCGGGTGCCGCTGGCGGTGTTGCAGCAGATACTGAGCAGGATAAAAAGAAGAGCGCAAGATACCCAGAATATTTTATCTTTATCATATTAATCAATTTCCGTATCGAATAAATATTTAAAAAGTTACGTGATGATATCGCTATTCAAGAAAGAGATAAAGAAATTTCAGACAATAAAAAAGCAGGGATTGCTCAAAGCCGGTTATCTCATAAGTGGAGGTCTCAGTGATATTTTAGGCTTCCTAAAACACGAGTTAAAGGCATGCACACCATATCAGCTCTCTGACTTCCGTTTTCGAATCGTTGGGCTTTGACACACTTCCTGCTTACTTTAATCATAGTACTTTCTTGGTTTTTTTCCAGCATATTTTTTTAATTTGTGTAATAAAAAATCTGTTGACAATGTTTAACTTTGCGATTTTATTTGACTTGCCATTCGCACCAGGCTGGCACGAGAGGGAAGTATAATCCCATAAAAATAGGCCTCTTATCTAGCTGTTTAATTGCTTGATAATATTGAAACATTTTATCGTAATACGCTTGCTGTTCGGCAGCTAAAAACGCGTCAAGCTTTTCGTCATGGGGGGCAGCCGTTTTATAATCAATAATCCAACGATTGCCAGCGACGTCAATAAACGTTCTATCAATAATAATTTCTTTGACTTCGTTATCAATGAGTGTACTGAGTGCCAGTTCAGATTGAGCGTCTGAATGCGCTTGTAGAATCCATTGACCTCGTTCATCTTGCAATGCGTTTTGAATGCTTTGCATGCAGGTTGCTACTGTTTGTGGAATATCTGTTTGTATCACACCTTGCTTCAGTAAATGCGTTTTTAGATAGTCTTTTTGTGTGGGTACTGATTGCATTTGCCACCAATCCAATCCATGCAAGCTCATCATTTCAAAAACGCTATGTACAACAGTGCCAATATGTTTTGGATTATTCTGTGATAACTGAAAGCTCGGTAATTTTTGCTGTTTTTTAGTAGACTCAGGCATTCTTTCGTGAATAGGGTTTTCCCACGTTAGATCAAGTCGCTTTATGCGTCGTGGTGTCGATGAATTTTTTATTGTGTCATCGCTAATTGAATCACGCTGCTCTGGGCGAATATCATGCTGAATGGCTGGCCACAGTTTATCGAGTAAACTTCTAGCTTTGGTATTCGTTGTGGTATTTTCTTCTTTATTTTTAGCTGAAAGTGAAAAAAATAAATAAAGCTGTTTTTTGGCGCGTGTAGCAGCAACGTATAGTAAGCGCCCCATTTCATTATCCGATTTTATTTTGTGTTGTTCTTTAATGTAATTATAAATCGAATCACTATCTTCACCGGCGGCATTGACGGGTGCTAATACTAATGCATTTGTTGTGTTCTCGCGGGGTTTTTCCATCCACAGTAATAATTGTTTTTCATCATGTGGTGCAAGACGTTCGAGATGGGGCAGGATGACCGTATCAAATTCTAAGCCTTTTGCATTATGGACTGTCATTATTTGTAATGAATTATCGGCTTGATTATTGGGTGCGGCAAATAATTTACTGACGTGATTTTCTAAATTGTCTAAATTGGCAAGTTCACCGCCGTTATCTAATTTTTCCAGTAAGCTAAAATACGCTGCAATATCTTCAAGATCAGAAGCCTGCTCTAAACACGCAGGGCCTCCGAGAGCTAGCCACGTACTTTCAATCCAGCGGCGTAACGTATGACGTTTTCGCTCCGCGACTTTATTGATAAGAACCGGCGTGATTCGTGCTAAGCGTTGTTGGCCTTCCGTACTGGTTGTTGTAACAAATTCTGGTTTTTTGATAATGTCTAACATAGTTTGGTATGGTTTGTTGCCAGCAAGCTTGAAGAGATCGCTCAAGCTTAAGCCACACCAGGGTGCGCGTAAAACCGCGAGCCATGCTACACGATCAGCTGGATTCAGCATGGCACGTGTTAGTGCCATCATATCTTGAATGATGGAGCGAGAATCGAGAGGGTCAATTTTAATAGCACGATAGGCAAGATTCGCTTTCTTTAAACAAGGGATAATATATTCCAAATGCGTGCGCGCACGAACTAAAATTGCAATGGAGCCAGTTGGATTCACTTGTTTTGTTTTTAAAATTAATTCAACAATGGCTTCTGCTTGCAGCAATGGCTCAGTTCCAGTGATGGCATGATGGGCTACGACAGAATCAGTTGCTTCATTAGCTTGATTCGCAATACTATGACTATATGTGACAGCACCTGTAGCAATGTCTTCAAACGGTGATAATACTTTTTCGAAATGCGTATTGACCCAATCTACTACAACCGGTGTAGAACGAAAATTAACGGATAACGTTAATGGCTCCAGTTTAATGTGGCCGATGCCGCTCTGCCGTGCGCGAATGAATAACCCAACTTCTGCTTCGCGAAAACGGTAAATGGATTGCATAGGATCGCCGACGACAAAGAGCGTGCGGCCATCGTATTGTTCCCAGCCGGCAATGAGTTTTTCAAGAAGGCGATATTGGCTATTTGAGGTATCTTGAAATTCATCAATTAAAATATGCTTGATTTGATAATCTAATGCTAAAGCAAGATCGGTGGGCGCTGCTTCTGTACCCAGTGCTATTAAAGCGGCTTGGGCATTTTCGATGTAATCAATTTTGTTATGGTTTTGGAAAATGACGCGTAACTGTGCCACGACAATTCGCAATATTTGATATAAAGCGTTTAAGGCTTGCCATTGATTATCTTGATAGCGATGAGCAGGTGCGTAATTGAGTTCAAGCAAGGCAAGATGTAATTTTTTATGTTGGCTTAATTTTTCAATATGATTTTCCATGCGCTGTTTCATGTCTTTGAACAGCGATTTTTCTGCCGGATTGGCGGCACTGCCTGGTGCTGGAAAGCCTATGCGTTTATCAAAACTCTTACGCCATTTATTGTCTTGTGTCAGTAGTAGTTGACTGATACCAAGCCATGTGTCGATATCGTTTAACCCGTTACCTGGTAATTCTGTTAAGTTCTGACAGTGAGCGATATTGGGTTTGTCACCTGCTTGTGTCACGTGATAGCCAGCATATCTGACAATTTCTAACAGATCGGCAGTGTGTTCAGTGGGAAATGCCGTTTGTAGTCGGGTCAAGGTATCAATGACAACGGCTGATAAATGTGTCTCTAACTCTTCGCGCAAATTTGGCTGGTCAACCTCGCGCATCATATAGGGTAGCCATTGATCGCGCTTGGCAAGCATGTTGACTAATAAATCCTGTAATTTACGGAGATTATTATCGCGATGTAATAGTAGCAAAGCAATGGCATCAGACCATTCCAGATTTTCTTCCAGATGGGATAAAAATTCTTGTACGGCTTCGCGATACAGTGGCATCGCATCGTCAGTAATTTCAGGTGGCGCCCCAAAATGTGAAAGAATCGGTAAATGTTTGACGAGGCTTGCATTGAAAGAGTCAATGGTTTGAATGCGTAGTCGATTTGGATTGCTCAACAAATCCCAATGAAGAGCTTGATCTCGCGCTAAAGCTTTGCGAGCGAGCTTCCAAGTTTTTTTTGCGTGTGGCGCTTCAGGTTCAGGATCATTCGCCGCTTGTTGGAATGTTTTAATGATTCTGGCACGCATTTCAGCAGCGGCTTTTTTGGTAAATGTAATCGCTAGAATTTCTTCGGGTGAATTGACATGGGCAAGTAATACTAAAAATCGTTGTGTTAATAATTCGGTTTTACCGGAACCAGCGGGTGCTTGCACAATGAATGAATGTGTAGGATCTAACGCCCGTTGGCGTTGTGTTTCATCTTGTATAGTTTGTTCTAGTATCATATTGATTTTTTATTTCGTGTAGGCGTTGTTATTAGCCTGTAGTATACGCAAGCCAAAACATAATCTCTATTGGTATATTAACCCGCTCTAGCATCGCTACCGAGCCGCGCGTGGCTCAGTAAAAATACAGTTATATCCACAATAAAAAATTTGTGGGGATATCCCAGTGCTTCACTGCCTACGGGCTAAGCACTTCGGTTTAAAAATGAGAAAGTTCAGCCTAGCTCAAACGTTGTAATACCATAGATATTATCAAGGTTTAAATTCGGATTACCGTTACGATACATCCGTGCAGTACTGAATACTTCCTCCATTTTATATTTTGAAACTAGTTGTAAAGCATTTTTATTCGACTTAGGTATATCCAGATAAAATGGAGGTTCACCCGCTTTTGTCACCAATGCTCGAAATAAAAAATCCGCAATAGCAAATGAGTCTGAAAATAATGGACCCATCTTGTAGCCTTCCCGGCATTTTTTAATGACGCCATAGCCTGATAATTTTCCCTTATCAAGATAGGCCAAGGAATAACAATCTGTTTGTGTTATCCATGATGTTAAGAAGGTTGAACGTGAGGCGGGAAAGTATTGTTTATCATAATCTAGTAAATCTAAAAATGGCACTTCACATAAATCAACAATTGCTTTATCAACAGGAAAGCTATACCATCCAGCGCTTCTGTATCTCGCATTGAGATGCGCTACCGTAAAGCCGATATTTTCATATTTATTTAACATTCCAAGCACGCCATCAATGCCTATTATACGGTTACCGGCATAATCTAATAGTGTCTGGGTTAATTGCATACCATATCCTTGACCGCGATATGCGGGTTTTATGATATAAAAACCGCAAAAAGCAAAGCGATCATTGTAAGCAATAGCTGAACCTACGGCGATTGGTTTTCCACTTAATTTTCCAATAAAAAATCCCTGCGGGTCCGCCGCATAAAAGCATTCAGCATCTCGCAATCCAGGATTCCAACCTTCTGTCGCGGCCCAGTTGACAGCCATTGTTATATCTTCTTTACTCATTCGTTGAATAATTAATTTTGACATTATTTTTTCCAAAAATTGGCTAAATTTGTTATGCCAGTCTGGCAACGTTATAGATAATACAATGATTTTTTAATGAAGGAGCCCTGGCGATTATTTTAGAGCTTACTTATCACAAAATCATTAAATATGTCAAAAAACATGCCATTTCTGCGTGCTTTTAGTCGGTATCCCGTATTGTCATGGTAGCAACCTACTCATTTGTGATAAAATTAAAAAACATGCAAGTAGATCCCAAGCCATCAAAATGCATTTTGCGAATTTATGGGGAATTGTATGACAATATCACATCAAGAAGCACATCAAGAAAAAAATTTCGAAATCGAAGTCATGCTAGAAAAAGTCTTTCGTATTATCCATGAAGGCGTCATTCTACATGAATATTTAACCGATAAAGAATATTCCACATTGGCAGTTACATTAAAAAATATTAGTCCACCCTTGCGCACACTGCGCATTAGCCAATGCCAAGATAAACCACTTACCACCTATGCTTTATCGCAACTATTACGTAACAATATGACATTAGAATATTTTCATTTAGAGGCTAATCAAGTCGAATCGGATGCTATTCAAGCGATTGCGAGCATTTTAAAGAGAAATGCGTCACTACAAAGCTTCACTTGTAGCTTAATTAATAATGAGTTAACAACAGATGATATTGCTTCACTAGCGGATATGCTGTTAGAAAACAAATCACTCAAAGAACTTAATTTATATGCCACAGGAATTACGGCAGAAAAAACCAAACTACTTGCAACCGCACTAGAAAAAAATCCGACTCTTAAAAAATTAAATTTAGCTTCCAATGAAATTTTTGATGAGGGTGCAATGGCTATTGCTAATGCACTCTCGCATAATACTAATCTTACCGAATTAAATTTATCAGATTGCCGAATTGGCAATAACGGCATAAAAACGCTTTTTTCTGCATTAAAACAAAATACAACTATGCAAACCATTACACTCTGCCGATTGACGACAGAATCCATACAATCGCTTTCTGAGATGATTATGGAAAATAAAGGGTTGCAAAAATTAAACTTACCCTTATATACCAGCCAGTTCAATATTGAGCAAATTCAACTTTTGTTAGATGCCGTCAAAAAAAATAACTCCTTGAGAGAAATTAATATTCGTGATGACGATGGCAAACTTAAAAATGAAATAAACGAAATTCAACAAATTTTAACAAAAAATAAAGAAACTATTGTCGTGCAACAGCCAGTTGAACCACCCAAAGAAGAGGCTGCTCCAGTTAAAAAAGAAGAACCCACAACAAAAAAGTAAATTCTTGGATGGCCAAAATCCAATATTGGTTTGGATTTAAAAAAAGCGTAGGGGTCAATCCAGGCTAAAAAGCAGTTATGCAATAGTTGACTTGCCGACTTCTACCGTCAAAAAAACTCATTCTTAATTGGATTCCGATACACGACACAACGTTTGCAAATGACAATGCTGACAAGTTTCCACGGGATCCTTGGGATCAACAGATGCTACTCCATTAAAAAAATCATTGCCTAATTTTTCAAGTATCATTTTCCACTGCTCGACTTGTTGCTTCCAACTGGTGGCTGCCGTGTTTTTTTCTTCAAAGAGTGTTTTGACGGAATCAATTTCTAAGGGAGTTTCGCTCACTCCTTTCCATTTCATTTCTTCAGGATTGATTTGGGCGAATAGAATGCCTGCGGTATTGTCAGGATCTAAGACACAATATAGCGGTAGTTGTGGTTCATTCGGTCGTTCATCAAACCAATCGCGCGCAGGACTATTTTTCCCGGTTTTATAATCAATTATAATCTGCTTGCCATTGTCTAACGTATCGATTCGATCGGCGCGGATGGTGAGCGGAATTTTCCCTAGGGTTGCTTGATGCTCTTCTTCTAATGATTTTATTTTAAAATAAGGCCGTGCTTTCTCGAGTTCAAACCAATCGATAAATAATTTTTGTAAACGTTGTGATTCTAAATCGAGATAGCGTTTATTTTTGGTGTCAGTGACAATCTCGCTCATGGCGTGATTGATAGCGTGTTTAATTAAATTTTGTAAATTATCGGATGTCATGTTGATTAATACATCGTGGTCTTTTAGTTCTAGCCAGAGTTTTTCCATGGCAGCATGGACAATATTGCCGCGATCGGTTGGGCGCAAACCTAGCGTAGGCGAATCAATTTTCCCCGCATGGAGACGCAATTCCGCAAAGGCTTTGAAAGGGCATAAGGCTTGATTTTTAAAAATGCGACTACCGCCACGAATATGTTCATCTTCTGTAATGGTGGGTGCAATTTCATCTTGCAGATACTCGAGTTGTTTACTCGCAAAAATAGTGTGTTCGGGTGCGATAAATTCAGCTAAAACAAGCTCATCAAGTTGAATAACAGGGATATCAGCAATGATAGGGCTGGGTCTCAATTCAGCATCATCATTTTGAAGGGGACAACTAAAAATAACTTCATGCGCATTCGCTTTAAATTGTTCAGTAAGATATTTAGCATAGACTAACTCACGTTCTGCAGTTGCGCGTGGCATTTGCAAGGTGCGTTGTAAGCGTTGCGGAATAAAAGGGTTTGGCTGCGGTGATTGCGGCCATGCGGTGTCATCCAGCCCCATAATCCACATGTGATCGAAGGTTAACGCCGCTGCTTCAAGCGGCCCTAGAATTTGGATGCGCGCTTCAGGACTCTCTGGTTGAAAGACTGACTTACCGGTGAGATAAGATAAATAATGTAATGCTTGTTGATAGCTGAGTGGTGACAATAGGCTATCGAAAGCTGCATACTCATTTAATAATTTGAACCATGCTGTTACTGTTTGATACTCTGGGCTATCTAGAGTGCGTTCACCAGGCCAACCCCATGCGGCTAAATTCTCAACGAAAAGTGTAGTCCATCCACTAACAGGCAGTTTTTGTTTTTTATTCGGTAATTGATGGAGATAGCGTTGAATATTTTTAGCAAGTGCCGGGCAATTTTGCATTGCCTTTTTTTCTAATAATTCATGTAAGGTTATTTCAGTGATGTTTTCACTGCGTAATGCACTATCTAATTTTGCGCGACTCGACTGTTCACGCTCAGCTTCGCCAATAAAAGGAGAACGTAAAATGTTACTCAATGTTTCAGTCGAAATCATACTGTTAGCAATCTCGAGAATTTGTAATGCGGTGTGAATAATAGGATAGGCTGCTAGGCTACGGCCAGCTGAAATGTTAAATGGTAATTTCGTATAGTCTAGTTCATAACTATTTTTTTCGGTAAAAACATCCGAAAATAATTGAATCACACGCTCACGCACATCCTCCAGGTTGGGTATCACACAGCAAATGCGCAGGCTATCTGTTGTATCATAAATTGCTTTTGCCCAGCGTGCCATGGTGCGCATTTCAGTTTCGGTATCATTGAGACCGATTCGATGAACGATTGAATCTGTTTTTTGAGTCTCGTGATATTGAATATGGCTACCAGAATTTTCACATGCCTCTAAAAAACGGTTATATTGCGGTGAAATTTCAGCGAATCCAATGAGAATAATTTTTTTGGGCGACGTTATCTGGTTGCTTTTAATTTTTTGAATAATGAGATTAACAACGCTATGAGAGTCTAGCCAATTATTTTTTTTACATCGAGCTTGAAATTCCTGAGCCCATTTTTGAAAGACAAAACCATCATCGGTTGTTGTCAGCGCGGGATTATCTAATTCAACACACCATTGCTTAAGAATCCCCCATGCGGTACGCGCCAGTTCAGCCGTGCTGGATAGTTTTAATAGGTAATCACTTTCTGATGAGTCACGTAGTACTTCTTCCCAAAGAATTTGTTCTTGATTGGGTGTTAGTAAACGTGGCAGGGGTACTATGTTTTTTATTGTTTCTTGCTGCCAGATACGTTGCAGCCATTTGGATATTTCAAGAATCGATAAGGTGGGCCAGCTGAGTTTCCCTTGCTTGAGTTGCTCTGCATTATATTTTTTTAATAAATCTGCTGAGGCACGTGAATTAGCCGTTAAAATCAATGTATCGGGTGTAATATCTGTTAATAAATCCATAGTGGTATTGCACTTCTAAAAACGAGGGAAAATAATATCAAATTGCAAACCAATGCCATTGGGTGGTGTGCCAAGTGCAATGTGGGCGTGATGTAAATCAGAAATTTGACTGACGATCGCTAACCCTAAGCCGCTTCCCGGTGCAGTGGTGCCGAGGACACGAAAGAAACGCTCAAATACGCGTTCACGCAATTCATTGGGAATCCCTGGCCCGCTATCAATAACACGCAATACGACACGATTGCGTTCATTGGCAATAATGACTTTGACTTCGCCACCCACCGGCGTATAACGAATGGCATTATCCACGATATTACGAATCAATATGCCTAAAGTAATATCATTACCTAAAACCGTCGCATCTTGCGGTGGTTGCGCTAACTCAATTTCAATGTGTTTTTCAAGGGCGACAGGGACGAGGTAAGCAATAATTTCAGACGCCAGTTTATGTAAGTCAACTGCGCGCATATCACTGAGCGCTTCTTCTTGTCCTAGTCGACTCAATGTTAAGAGCTGTGCAACCATGTGAGAGCTGCGGTCTACACCTTGCAATACTTTCAATAACGCATTATGACGATCATTTTCATTATCTGCTTTTAATGCGACTTGCGTTTGTGTTTTTAATGCAGCAAGCGGCGTCCTTAATTCATGTGCTGCATCCGCAGCAAAGCGTTTGTTGCGTTCAAATGCTAATTTTAGGCGAATGAATAATTGATTTAACTCAACAACCAGCGGTTTGATTTCAACAGGAATGTTGGTTGCTTCGACGGGTTCTAAATAGGTTGAGGCGCGATTAGAAATTTCACCGGTTACGCGTGAAATTGCGCGTAAAGCAACACCGATAATTAGCCAGACTAAAATGCCAAAGATGGGATAGGTTACTAACAGAATATGGGCATTACTTTGGGTAATATCATCCGCTAACTTATTCCGTATATCATACAATTCGGCAACAACAAATTTGGCGCCAGATTCGTTGGTTGTCGCATAAACCCGCCAATTATGTTTATCAATTTGGCGGTCACTAAAGCCTGGCTGCGCATCCAATAAAGATTCCGTGGAGTTGTTTGTTGAGTCTATTTGTAATTTACCTTCTTTGCTCCAGACTTGAAAAAGCGTGTTTTTGCTGGAGAAAGAGGGTGTTTGATTGAAGTAGTGGGAAATTTCTTTGCGAATATTGTTATCTGTTTTGGAGGCATCATATAACATTTCAATAAACGAATAAATTTTAACGAGCTGACCATCTAAATAGTTTTGGGTGACTTGTTTATCCAGTAAATAATTACCAATGGCGGTAATAGACGAGGCAATGGTGATGCTAACAAGCAGACTGATCAATAAGAAATGTCGTATTGAGCGAATCATTTTTCTTCTTTACTTTTATCAATCATATAGCCGATGCCACGAATCGTGCGTATAAAATTCTGGCCGAATTTTTTGCGTAGATTGTGAATGTGAACTTCAAGAGCATTGCTATCCACATCCTCACCCCAGCCATAAAGTGATTGAGTGAGATGTTCGCGTGAAAGCACACGTCCTGCATTTTCAAGTAGTTTATGCAACAAAGCAAATTCTCGGCGTGAGACACTGATAGGTTCATTATTCAAGGCGACAGTATGTGATGCTGGATCAAGTGAAATATGATCATGCGTTAACACAGGCTCTGCGCGGGATGAAAAACGTCGTTGCAATGCACGCAAGCGTGCGCATAACTCATCTAAGTCAAAAGGTTTTGTTAAGTAGTCATCTGCGCCACTATCAAGACCTTTCACGCGGTCTTCAACGGATTCGCGCGCTGTTAGAATTAATACGGGAATGGTAATGCCGCGTGCACGTAAATTTTGTAGGACCGTAATCCCGGATAGTTTTGGTAAGCCTATATCGAGCACAACCAAATCAAAGGTTTCTGTTTTAAGGGCTTGATCTGCGGATTGCCCGTCTTTCAACCAATCGCATGCATAGCCATATTGAATTAAGCCGGTGCGTAAACCGTCACCTAATAGTTCATCATCTTCGACTAAGAGTATGCGCATAAAAACAGGTTCCTTTAGCGTCGCTGTGTCTATAAATTTAGCTGTTTTTGCTGGGGATAGCAAATGATATTAAGGGGTTATTAGGGCCTACGCATGAAAAATGGGTAACTATTCGTAAACGTGCCCGTTTACGATTATTGAGGCGGTTATCCAGTTAATAAATGCAAGGGCCGAAAGAAACTTAATACGGTTGGATTGTGAATGAAGGAGATATTATAAGGATGCTCTGCATAGACTTTATGTACATTTGGTTGCGTAATAAGAGGATCAATTTCATTCGCAATATTGCCGAGTAAAATAAACGTAATGTCTGGGCGTTTTTCTATCAGGAAATCAATAATATGCTTTAAAAAAGGCTTCCAGGCTCGAGCGTCTTTGCGCACTTCTGTTAGTTGTAAAACGGGTGATGCATTTAACAATAGAAAACCGTGCTGTAATAAATTTCCAAATAATGCGTTATTTGTTTTAATGAGATCCTGTTTTTTAAGGGCAGCAATATCGGCTTGACCAGTTCGATCAGGTTGAAGTTTACCGTCGGCGACTAACAGCATTTTAATAATATTGCGTAAAGAGGTGGCGCGATTCACTGTTTTGCTTAATCCGGTATCAGACCAAAGCTCGGTAACAGCGGCATCCCAAAAGGCAAACCCATTGGCAGATTGTGGGCGAGGGTAGGGTGATTCACCAAACAAAACATAATTTACTTTTTTGACGGGTAGTGAAAATGCATTAAATATTTTATCTTTGCCCGGTAGCCAATCATCCGTGTTATATAATTTTTCTAAATAATGAGGATCCAGGTTTTGTAATGCGGCGGTAAGACAAGCATGCCAAGATGAATCGACATGATTGAAATTAAAACCAGTTGTGTTGATGAGTGGCTTCTCGATATGATTGGTTAACATATTTTAAGGTATCTGCCATTATGGATAAAAATTTATTGGGAATTTTAGCATGCCCAGTTTGCAAAGGGGAATTGTTATATGATTCCACAAACTTAGAATTAATTTGTCGATTTGATCGCTTAGCTTATCCGATTATTGATGAGATTCCAGTAATGTTGGAGTCACGAGCAAGACGTGTTGGTGAAGAAGAACTATAGAATGTAGATCAGTATCAAAGCCGCCCTAAGGGCGCGAAAAAAGAATGTTCAGCTACATAACTCTTCTAGATTAAGAATGAGAATCTCTTTTTCCGCGCTTTTTTGCGGAAAAAACTCGAATACGGGGTGACGCAGAAGTTCTGCACACGCGCGCAGCTTGCGAGCACGTGTGCAGAACTTCTGCGGCAGGACCCCAGTCAATCGCCCTTAGGGCGGTTTCGACACTTGCGGGGCACATTTCTCTATCTGCGGTGTTGATTGGCTACTGGTTTCTTGAGTGCATCGCGAATATGTGGCGCTAGTTGTCCAGTGGCAATGTCCCAAGTTGAAATTTTTCTGACTTGTTCACTGGCAGCTTCGTATTGGGTGATGTTAATTTCAAAAACATTTTCTATTAATTTGCTAATGGCTGAGGCTATTTTTCCCGTTGAATTAGGTAGGGTAGAGTATATGTTTACTAGATGCATCCATATAATAAAGGCTGCGGGGTTATCTGAAGCGTTCCTACTAGAATTAGGAAATGTGTGATCTTTTAATCGCTGTGCTCGTTGTTGATTTTTGTGTGGAAATAGTGAGTACCATGCCGAGGGTGTTGGGTATTTATCCAAGTAATCTTGGCCGATATTTTGGGCCGCTTCTTGAGTGATATGATGCATCAAAAATGTGGAATCCAGTGTAATGCCGAGCTCTGTGGAAAATAAGGTTTTAATAGTTGTGGCAAGTTCGCCTTGAAAATCGGGTAATGCAAAAAAACAGGTTAATAGAAATTTCTGATGTTCTTGCTGGGTTGTTTGTCGCTGACAATTGTAGTTTTGCAATTTTTTTGCCACTGGCTGATTACTGTGCGCAAGTGTTTCTTTCGGATATTTGTGAAGATAGTTTGCGCCAAGTGCATGGATTTTTTGTTCGATAGTTTGAGAATGAGAACTCATAGACATAAAATACACCAATTTGATTTTTGAAAACAATACGACGATATCTTGATAGGATGATTACCCCGACATGCGTAGTCGGGGTTATATACTTAAAGTGGATGATTACTCCTCAGTGCGGGTTTTACTGCTACTGCTGTTGTAAATATCTTCGCCTTCTAGGCCCTGCCGATTGGGTTCTCCACTGCTAGCAGTACCACTTTGTGGGCGGCGTTGGCGATTATTTTTAGAAAAGCGTTTGCGTCTACGTTGGTTAGACGGATGACGCAGCTTTCTTTCCGGATTATTTCCCGTTGTAGCGGGTGATAACTCATGCTGCGGTTGATCACTTGGCGTGAGTGTCGATGCGGTCGCAACAGTTGTTTGTTGATAGGTTTCACTTTCCCCGCGAGGCTCGGTTTTTGCAACAGCATAAGATTGCTCTTGTGGTTGGTGATTTCTGTGATCATAGTCTCGTTGTGGTTGTTCAAAAGTCGCAACTGGCATAGCTTGTTGCGCAGCAGGGTTGATTTGCTGTATTTCTTGTTGTGGCGCTGTATTGATAGGTTGCGTCTGTACAGGTTCTCTTGGTGCTTGGGTATTTGCCGCGCCAGCGTGTTGTTCCTGATGACGCCTTTCATTCGAATGATCTCGGTTATGATGATGTGGTCTGCGATCACCCGGTCGTGATTGTTTATGTCGATGATCACCATCATGTTGCGGGTATGGTCGTCTGTTACCACTGCGCTGTCTATTATCACGTGGATTATGTCGTGGCGATTTGCCGCGCGAATGCGTGTACGCTTTTTTATGATGCTCAGGGCGACTGGGTTGCTCGGTTGTTTTTTTATCGAAGAGATAAGTAAACAAGCGCTTTATAATGCCATCTTTTTCTTTCGTAGCGGGTGGCGGTGGTGCAAAAGATTGATCAGTCAAGATTCCTTTAATGGCTGGTTCTTGATGTTCTTTCAGTGTGCCAGCAGAGCTCATCGATGGAATTTCAAGTTCTGGTTTGACGACTAATTTGTAGCTTGCTAATTTTTCATCTTTCTCACTGATATCGGATAGGCGCAGGCGCTCTACTTCATAATGTGGTGTCATGAAATGTGGATTCGGTACAACAAGTACTGTTACTTGTTGGCGTTTTTCAATTTCAGTGATCGATTTGCGTTTTTCATTTAGCAAATAGGTAGCAATTTCAATGGGCAGTATTGCGCGTACCTGTGCGGTATTTTCTTTCATGGCATTTTCTTCAATCAAACGAATGATTGATAGAGCAAGTGATTCGATGCCGCGTATAGTGCCTTGGCCTAAGCAGCGTGGGCAGGTAATTTGACTGGATTCGCCTAGTGATGGTCGTAAACGTTGGCGTGACATTTCTAGCAAACCAAAACGAGAGATACGGCCAACTTGGACTTTAGCTCTATCCATGGATAATGCGTTTCTGACACGTTCTTCAACTTCACGCTGATTGCGCGTTGGTGTCATATCGATAAAGTCAATGACGATCAAGCCGCCCAAATCGCGTAAACGTAATTGACGAGCAATTTCGTCAGCAGCTTCTAAATTGGTTGTTAGTGCGGTTTCTTCGATGTCTCCGCCTTTGGTGGAGCGTGCCGAGTTGATATCGATAGAAACTAACGCTTCTGTATGATCAATTACAATTGAACCACCGGATGGTAATCTGACGTCGCGTTGGAATGCGGATTCAATTTGGCTTTCAATTTGAAAGCGGGTAAATAATGGTGTGGGATCTTTATAAAGTTTAATGCGATTACTGAAATCGGGTCGCACTAATTGGATGTGATGTAAAATTTCTTCGTAGACACTAGGGTCATCAATTAAAACTTCATCGATATCTTTGCGTAAATAGTCGCGGATCGCGCGGATAACCACATTGCTTTCTTGATAAATAAGAAATGGACTATGGCGTTGTTCGGCAACTTGCCTAATGGCTTCCCAGTGACGCAATAGAATATCTAGATCCCATTGTAATTCGTCATGGCTTTTACCACTGCCGGCAGTACGAACAATCAACCCCATGCCTTCAGGTAAGGTTAGTGAGGCGAGGTTTTCGCGTAACTCAGATCTTTCATCCCCTTCAATACGACGAGAAATTCCACCCGCGCGCGGGTTATTTGGCATTAATACAAGATAGGAGCCGGGTAGTGAAATGGCTGTCGTTAATGCAGCGCCTTTCGTGCCACGTTCTTCTTTATCAATTTGAACAATTAATTCTTGACCTTCTTCAAGGACTTCGTTGATGGCTGGGCGGCGACCGGTATCTTCATAGCTTGGTTTAAAGCAGGCGCGAGCTACTTCTTTTAGCGGTAAGAAACCGTGGCGTTCTTCGCCATAGTCCACAAAAGCCGCTTCTAAGCTGGGTTCA
>JABDGK010000014.1:0-12841 GCA_013286085.1 Gammaproteobacteria bacterium
TTTAGAAAAAGAAAAATTGTATGTGGGCTATGATAAAGAAAACCAACTGTTACGCTGTGCTGCAGTGAATTTTGCAGGAGATGGGATAGGTTGGCAGATTAAACTATCTGATTTAATGAAACGATTAGGAGAAGATGATTGGCCTCGCCTCCAACAAGCGCTAGAAAGCGGTGATGTAAATCAGTTAAATGCTTTTTTACTGATTATTCTTGCCATTAGCTCAGAAAGGAATTTGACGCTATCAAAACAGACGTATTTGCCGATTCTGTTAGAACGTCTAGCAGAGCCAGGCGTATTTTACACCCAAGAGCAAAGGGAGCAGCTGGAACAATTATCAGATGTTACCATCAAAGCAACTTCAGAAGAAACCTTCAATACTGCATGGAATAAATTACAACAATGTATACAGAACAGCGTAGGTGTGCTGATTAATATTAATTTTACGCTGCTAAGAGAGCTGTATGCATTCAGAAACCATTTCGAACCGAAGGGGGTTTACACAACGGGGTACTATTCTACTCTGCCAGTATTGAAAGAGTTTTTCGAATTATATAAAAGGAATTATGGGGACATTAATAATGATGCTAATGCTTGGTTACCCAGGAATTTATTTTGCATACAAAAACTAGCAGGTTTATTAGAAGCAGGTTTAACAGCAGAAGAATTACAATTATTTGCGCAGGGACCGTATGAGGTTTTATCTAGTGGTAATAAATTAAAGCGGCTGTTTTCGTTTACTTACGGTGGTGGTTCTATTTTTCCTTTCTCTGGGCCTTCTCTTTCTATTTTGTGGAATTGTTTCGGTTGGGGTCCCGGGCTGGCGGGGGCGGCGTGGGTTGTGGGCGGGCAGAGTGAGTTCCTGGCGGCGGAAGGCCTTGGCTTTCTTATGTCGAGCAAGAACGTCAGCGCAGCAAGACTTATGCTGCCACCTGGCAACCAATCAAATCCGGGGGCGATAATGTAAAATCGCGCAATAACTCGTAAGCGTATGCTCCAAGAGTTTTGTCCCAACAAGATTGTGAATAAAGTTGAAGTATTTCTTCATAATGCCAAAGTGCTGATGTTGTTGCCCACCAAAGAACAAAGCGATGCAAATAGTGTTTGATGCGTGTGAGAGAGGCTCCATCTTTTACCATCCACACGAGGATTCCGTAATTTCGATAATTATCGCACTTCAATATTATTTTACTGCGGTGGGTTGGCTGTGTACCCATAGGAAAGTCGGAAGAACTATATTTTTTAAGACCCTTGAATCAAAAATTAGTGACCACACTATCAACTTTATCCGAAAAAACACTACAACATCTTATGGAAATAGGCAATGCCGCTGACGGGCATGCACCAGAGCTTGACTTTGTGATTGCAAAAGATAACAAATCCACCCACTATCAAATTAAGTATCGTGTTCTTACTGCAGAAACCATTCCCGATTATTTATTTGAAAAATTGACAAACGTACTAGCTATTAGATTGGATACCATTGATGTCATGATGGTTAAAATTAAGAATAAAAATTTTCGCGATGTTCTCAATCAGCACGGCAAATTTCTCACTACCCTCTTCGCTAGCAAAAACACAGATTCCGGAAAATTTTTGGAAAAACTTAGCAAGATTAGCGAATATTATAAGACGATGTCTAAAAAGCTTGAACATGCCACACTGGCCAGGCCTTCAAATGCTGGGGAAGGCCACGTGAGATAATGCTTGTTGCCAACTTGCAATGACACGGGGATTATTGACTGTTTCCCAGAACTTTCCATAACCCACTGCCAATTCTATCTCGCCTGAAATCGCCGTTACTACTTGTGGGAAAGCAATGCCTATACCAAATAAGCCATTCACGCCTGTAAATTTAGTTGTTTCATTATCATAAGAAAACTTCGACAGTGGCTGATGGTTGACTTGCAATGTATGAGATGGCTCATATCCAATTGCAGCTACCGCATGACTGCAGCCCGTTAAATGTTTTTCAAGTAAAGAATACACGGCCTGATGATGCTCCCCAATATAGCGTACCAATTTCCCCCTGTATTCGCCTTTATCTGCTTGCAAATTATCCAGTAATTGCTTCGTAAATTTGGCAACTTCGCCTTTTAAACCTGTATTATCATACATCGTATATTGCGTGCCCTCTTTGGAAATAGATGGCATTGCATACTTGTACTCTTTACTCATAAATTGTTTCACTGTCACCCCGGCTTGCAGTAAATGCATTGTTGCTAGTGCCGCTGAGTGCGAAGAACCGATAACAGCAACACTGGTAATGTTTGGATTTTTTTGTAAGTAGTCTGCCAATTCAGATTGAATAAATGCAACAGTCGGATCGATCATAGTAACGTTATTTTTTGCTACTGGTAATTCTAACGTTCTTGGTCGTGCGCCTGTCGCGATAATAACCCGTCTCGCCATGATATAATGCAAAACGCCATTCGCTAATTTAATTTCAAGCCGCAACCCCTCTCGCGTTGTAAAAATATTTACAACCACACCTTCCATCGATGTCACGAGCTGACGCAACGCGTTTGTTATGTGCTGCATCGGTTCCGCAGCTACTTTTAAGGAACAAACAAAGTTTGGTTGAAGATGATCAATTTCAAATGTTTTATCACGGGGAGTACATTCTGGCAGCATTCTATATATTGCGCGATTCACTTTTTGATAAGACTCTACTGTCGTATTGCCAGGCACACTACTGCCTACTCCTAATAGTGTGCCAAAATCACCCGCTCTGAATAATGGATCAATCCAAATAACATCTTTTCTTGCAACACCTGTTTTTTAAAATATTAGGAATAGCACATATTGCAGCAGGGCCGGCACCAATAACCACATATTCTGCGATAGCATGTTCTTTAATTTGACTCAACATAGTTATCATCTATCGCACCTCATATTGCTTAATTACAGTATGGCGCTGGCTTTTATATAAGTAAAATTCATTGTTTTTATATCATTAATCAATTATATTGATAACATGAAAATAACATTCAAACAAATCGAAGTCTTTGTTGCCATTACCAAACTGGGGAACATGACCCAAGCAGCAAGTGCATTATTCTTAACGCAATCTGCTTGCAGTATGGCATTATCTTCATTAGAAACTCAGTTGGGTGGCGCCCTATTCGATCGACATGGAAAAAAACTTATTTTGAATGAACGAGGCAAGCTATTATTTCCCAAAGCCGCCAACATTATTACGCAACTATCAGAACTGCAAGATCTAATGACTGTGAAAAAAACCAAGACAGTAACTGGGAATCTAATCGTCGGTGCCAGCACAACCATTGGCAACTATTTACTTCCCGAGATTATTGGAACTTTTATTACGACACATACGCAAACCAAAATAACGTTACGTGTTGACAATACAGAACACATTATCCAGCAATTATTAAAATTCAACATTGATATAGGATTCATTGAAGGTAATTGTTATGCCGATGAAATGGAGGTGATACCTTGGAAAAAAGACGAATTAATTGTGATTGCATCACCCAAACACGCATTGGCAAAGAAAAAAAATATAACGATTGAAGAACTTCACAATGCCAAATGGATATTACGAGAACCAGGATCCGGTACGCGCGAAAAGTTCGAAGAAGCGATGGGCAAAAAAATTCGCCCCTTCTTGGAACTAGGCCACACAGAAGCAATTAAAAAAGCCGTCCATCTTGGCTACGGCATCAGTTGTCTATCAAAAACAGCTGTTGCCGATGCATTAAAAAATGGCGAACTTGCGCAATTGAAAACACCCTTTTTGAAACTAACGCGCGACTTTTTTATTCTTCTTCATAAAGAGAAACATACCACAGCGGTTCTCATCGAGTTCATTCGGTTATGTAAAACCCTCAAGATGACCTATTGATTTGCTAGCCTATTGCTGGCCACTTACCCATTAAAAAATAATTACAAGAAGAAACAAACCGATAACAGCAGTCGAATTATAATAACTTGATTTTATGTATTTTTTTACTGATCCTCGCCTCTATCGACAGACAACACAAACAACACAATGCTGCTATACTTACCAATGTTACGGTGAATGCTAATATTTCTTACACTGATGGACTGAATAAGTCATCGAGAGAAACATGAGAGGCATAGCACAGCGCCTGAATATTTTTTTCCACCCCATTAATACACAAAAAAGTATTATTTTTTTGATTGCACTCATGATGAGTAGTACTGTGTTCGCCAACCCCGTCTTAAATAATGTCGCTGCGGGTAATGTCACTGTCACACAATCCCCCAACACCACGGTTGTCAATCAAACAAGTCAACAAGCCATCATTAACTGGAATAGTTTTAATATTGCAGCAGGTGAAAAAACACAGTTCGTTCAACCAAATAGCAGCGCTATTGCGCTAAACAGAATTAATCCCATGCAAGGTGCGTCACAAATCTATGGTTCACTCTCTGCAAATGGCCAAATTATTTTAATCAACGCGGCGGGTATTCACTTTGGTCCGAATGCAATGGTGAATGTAGGTAGCTTAATTGCATCTACATCCGACATTTCAAATGCCAATTTCTTGGCTGGTAATTACAAATTTGATATCCCATCACCTTTTGCAGGCTCCATCATCAATGAAGGTCACATTATTGCTGCGAATCATGGTCTTGTTGCTTTACTTGGCTATAGTGTAAAAAATAATGGATTAATTCAAGCCGAGCTTGGCAATGTCATTTTGGGTTCCGGCAACAAATTCACACTCGATTTTTATGGCGATCAATTAATTAATTTCACGGTGGATGAAGGTGTTGCTGGCAGTGGTGCAAAAATCACAAATAACGGCACACTACTTGCTGATGGCGGAAAAATTTTAGTAACGGCAAAAGCGGCGCAAGGTGTACTTGATAATGTGATTAACATGAATGGTGTTGCACAAGCCCATTCTGTTGATGTGCAAAACGGCGAAATTATTTTATCGGCAGATAACAACATCAATGTGACTGGCACACTCGATGCATCGGGTGTATCCGCCAAGGCATTGGGTGGCACAATCAAAGTATTAGGTAACACTATTCATCTTGCCTCAACAGCCAATTTAATCGCAAACGGTGATACGGGCGGTGGTGAAATTTTAGTGGGTGGTAATGCACATGGTGCGGGACCAGAACAAAATGCATCAACAACAACGGTTGATGCGGGCGCTCTTTTATCTGCTAATGCTAATACAAATGGTAATGGCGGTAACGTAGTGGTTTGGTCGAGTTACGATACAGAATTTCATGGCAGTATTTTTGCTGAAGGTGGTGCACAGAGTGGTAATGGTGGTTCAGTTGAAACATCAGGACATTATCTTGATGTAGCTGATGCAAAAATTAATGTGCTAGCGCCACAAGGATTAACAGGAACTTGGTTATTAGATCCTTCTGATTTGACTATTTGTACTGGTGCAGGGTGCTCATCAACAACCGCAACAGTTGGCACAAACACTTATAGCAACAACTCTGCAAATTCCAACTTACTAGTAACCGATTTAACGACAGCATTAGCATCAGCGAATATCACCGTACAAACAACGAATACGGGCAGTGGCGGCAATGGCGATATTATCGTTAACACAGCAGTGAGCTGGAGTAGCGGTAATTCGCTAACCTTAACAGCGTATCGTAATATCGGCTTAAATGCAGCGATTAGTAATACCGGCGGCGGTAGTGTTTCATTAATCGCTGACAACACAGGAACTGGGACTGGCACTATCACGGGTGGTAGTTCAAGTCATAATGTAGCGTTATCAGGCGGCAGCGGTACAGTTAGCATTTTTTACAACCCAGCAACATTTGGTACACAAGATACGTTATACAGTGGCGGCACCGCTGCAACACAATACATGTTGATTAATAGTTTAGGCGCATCGGGTGATACCACGACGCGCTCACTCGCTTCTCTTTCGAATAATTCAGCGCTATGGAATCAAAATTTTGCATTAGCAAACAATATTGATGCTACTGCAACGTCCACATGGAATAGCAATGGCAGTGCTGGTTACTATGGTTTCTCTCCGATTGCGCTAGGCTCTCAATTCACTGGCAATTTCAATGGCCAAAATCATACGATCTCGAATCTTTATATTAATCGACCTTCAACCAATAATGTGGGGTTGTTTTCTGAAATTAACAACAGCAGCTCTGTGATACAAAATGTTGGCTTAAGCAGCGTGAATATTACCGGTCTGAGTAATGTAGGTGGTTTAGCCGGTAATGGTAACGCAGGCTCTTTGGCAAATAATGTCTGGACTAGCGGTCAAGTCACCAGTAACAGTGGCGGATCAGTCGGTGGTTTATTTGGAACAAGTAGCTTTAGCACTATTTCAAATAGCTATAACTTAGCTACCGTTTCGGGTAGTTGGAACGTGGGCGGCTTAGTGGGCTGGAGTGGTGTAAACCTCATTACTGGATCCTACAACAGCGGAAGCATTAATGCTCTCCCTGATGGCGGTGCAGGCGGCTTAATTGGTGCTAATGCTTACACGTGGGGCGCCACTTTTGGTTCCATCACGAATTCCTATAATACCGGTGCTATTACGGCTGATACTTCTGCTGCTAGTAACTGCAATGCTGGCGATTGTGGTACCGGCGGTCTAGCAGGATCTTTTTACGGGAATATCACCTCCTCTTATAATACAGGCGCTATCAAAGGGGGACCTGATAATACAGGAGGTGGCACAGGTGGCTTGGTAGGTACTCAGTGGTTCTACAATACAAGTGCGGTCTCTATCAGTAACTCCTATAACAGTGGCGCTATCACAACATTTGGTAGCACCAGTAACAGCCCTGTTGGTGGCTTAGTGGGTAACAACAAGGGCGGTAGTATTTCCAATTCCTATAATGTAGGTAGCATACAAGAGACGGGTGATTCTATCGGTGGTTTGGTAGGCGTCAATTCCGGCAGCATTAGTTCATCTTATAATGCGGGCACAGTAAACATAACAGGAATTACCGTTGGCGGTCTGGTTGGAGATAATTATGGCGCAATCACGACGAGTTATAATGTCGGCTCTGTCACGCAAAGTGGATGGCTTGCTTCTGGTGGCGGCTTAGTAGGCAAATTAGAAAGCTCTGGATCTATCACTGCATCTTATAACTCCGGCCTTGTCGGTGGTGATACTGGATCAGGCATGGGTGGCTTGGTGGGTATCAATAACGGCGGCACTGTTACCAATGGCTATTGGGATACGCAAACATCCGGACAAAGCACGAGTGCCGGTGGCACAGGCTTAACGACTGCACAAATGATGCAAGCTAGTAATTTTTCAGGTTGGTCAATTGCAACGGCTTCTAGTTCAACACCGAACAACACTACTTGGTTTATGATTAACGGTAGCACGCGTCCAATATTAGTATCAGAAGAATTTGTTAACAACGCTCCTTTGACTATTCAAACCCCACACCAATTACAATTAATGAGCGCTGATCTCAATGCGAGTTATACTTTAGCTAATAATATTAATTTTAGTAACGTTGGAGTAAGCGATGTTTGGGGTAGCCAATTTACAGGCTCAACTTCTGGTGCTGGATTTGTGCCGATTGGATTATCCAATGATTCAACGAATAATTTCCAAGGCAATTTCAACGGTCAAAATTATACAATTTCCAATCTTTATATTAATAGGCCTTCCAATAGTGCGGTAGGTCTCTTTGGTAGTATCGTGGGTGTTAACAATACTACAATTCAAAATGTTGGTGTGATCAATGCGAATATAACGGGTGGTAGTGATACCGGTATTTTAGTTGGTAATAGCTATTATGCTACGTTGATTAGCAATGTTTGGGCGAGCGGACAAGTAGCTGGTGCATATTGGGTTGGTGGCTTAATTGGTGTGGATCGATTTAATTCTATTACCAATAGCAATTCCAGTGCAGCGGTAAGCGGACAAGTTGGAATAGGCGGATTAGCTGGCTTGAGTGATGTGGGTGGTGCCGTTTCTAACTCGTATGCAACAGGCAACGTAACAGCCACGGGTACTGCTGGAGGATTAATAGCGGCTGTAAATGGTGCATCGACTCTTACCAATCTCTATAGCACTGGCTCTGTCCAAAGCGCTGGTGATGCGGGTGGCTTAATTGGCCAAATGGAAGGAGCTGCAAACCTCACGAATTCTTATAGTACTTCCGCAGTAACTGACACTGGCACTAACTACGATGGTGTTGGTGGTTTAGTGGGTTATGCAACCGCAGGAACCATTAATAATGATCATGCTAGTGGCAGTGTCAACGGGAACGGCCTCACAGGTGGATTAATTGGTAACAATAGCGGCGCCACAATAACAAATTCTTATAATGCAGCCAGTGTAACCAGTTTAGGTAATGTTGAAGTAGGCGGTTTAGCCGGCTTTAATAACGGAAATATTTCTTCTTCTTATAACACAGGCACTATCACAACCTCTGGCGGCGGCTTCAGCTCCTACACAGGCGGTTTGATTGGATATAATACGGGATCTGTTACAGGTTCCTACAATAGTGGTACTGTCAGCGGCATTGATATGACTGGTGGATTAATTGGCCGCGATTTCGGTACCGTCACTAATTCTTATAACACAGGCTCTATCACGGGTAGCAACGCTGTCGGTGGTTTGATAGGTCAAAATGATAGTGGCAATATCAGCAATTCTTATAACATTGGCGCTATAAATGGGGGCGGCTATACCGGTGGATTGATTGGTTATAATGCTGGGGCCATCACAACTAGTTACAGTACTGGAAATATCACCTTCGGCGGTGGATGGTATGCGGGTGGTTTAGTCGGTTATCTCGGTGGCAGTGGAACCATTAACACTTCTTACAGCACAGGAAACGTCAATACCACCGGCGCCTATGTCGGTGGCTTAGTTGGTATCGCTGCTGCTGGCACATCCATTAGTAATTCTTTTAGTTCGGGCACCGCATCTGGTGGGAATCTCACTGGCGGTTTAGTAGGTTATGAGCTTGGTAGTATCAGCAACGCCTACAGCACAGGCGCTGTTAATGGGAGTGCCGGTAGCGCGGGTGGTTTAGTCGGTGTGTTAGCAAGTAGTGCATCGATTACAGATGCTTATAGCACCGGTTATATCAATGCATGGGGCACACCAGGCGGATTTATTGGCGTCAACAATGGCGGCACGGTAACAAATGGCTATTGGGATACACAAGTTTCAGGACAAAGTTCTTCTGCTGGTGGCACAGGACAAACCACCGCGCAATTACAAGCAAGTTTACCTACTGGATTCTCTAGTTCGACATGGGGACAAATTTCAGGTGTTTCGTATCCTTATCTGTTAGCATTTTACTCTTCTGCTCCACGTGTGATTTCTGGCTCGACTAATGCGAGCGCTGGCAGTAATGTTACTATTGCTGTGAATGGGTCTACTGTTATATCGAGCGGCCTCACGCAAGGTAGTGCGCAAACAGGTGCAAATGGCTATTATTATTTCTTAGAACCGAATACAGCAATTGCTGATAGCAGTATTGTATCAACTTATTTAAGTGGTTCAGGTGGTAATGCGATCACATTAGCACCGACATCTGGTAATTCAATCACAGGATTAAATTTAGCATCGAATACGGTACAACTCGGTGACAACAACATAAATAGTTTCACCACCGCAAACTTAAGCACAGCCGCAGGCAGTTTATATAGCTACGCTGCAAATAATTTAACACTTAACAGCGGTATCAGTTTCTTAACAACCGCTAACTCAACGTTAACACCAAACGGCAATATTGCTGCAACATCCGGTTCATTAACGTTTAATGGTCCATTAGTTGTTAACACCAACACAACGTTATCAACTGCAACGTCTGGTAATATTACTCTCGGTGGCGTGACATGGAATTCAGGCATCACTGCAACATTAGCATTAAATGCTGCGGGAAATATTATTCTTAATAACGCAATTGATAGCTCCGCTGGAACAGGTACATTAAATTTAACTGCTGCAAACAGTAGTCAAAGTATTACAACCGGATCAAACGGTACAATTAATGTAGCGAACTTTGATTTACATCAAGGTCAATGGTATCAAAATGGCACGCTGCCGGCATTTAGTGTCAGTAGCAATTTCCAGATTAATGATGGTAATGGTGGGCTATCTTCTAACGCACAATTCTTAAGGGTTACTAATGGTAATGGCTCTTCCGGTAATCCGTATGTCATCGCTGATGTTTATGGCTTACAAGGTATCGGTTCGAACAGTAGGACGCTCGGATATAGCTACGCTTTAGGTAATGACATCAATGCGAGCACGACCACACATTGGAATAATGGCGCGGGCTTTGTGCCTATCGGTGATGGTGATAATAATTATGTGAACGATTTTAACGGCAACTTTAACGGACAATCGCATACTATCTCCAATCTCTATGAAAGCTGGCTAACCACAGCAACCTCTGTCGGTTTATTTGGTAATGTATGGCCCAATGTCACTTTACAAAATGTAACAATTGCCAATGCTAACATTACCGGTAACAACAATGCAGGTGGTACTGGATATGCCGGTATTGTCGGCGGATTTGGCGCTGGCTCACTACTCAGCAATGTTTCCGTCAGCGGTAGTGTCGCAAACGGTTATTTCACCGGTGGTCTCTTTGGTATTGATTACTTTGGCACAACATCCAATGTGTCCAGTAGTGCCACTGTTTCAGGCGGCGCGTTAGTCGGTGGTATCGCTGGTGCGGCTTCGGGTGTGATTAGCAATGCATACAATACAGGTAGCGTCACTGCGAACGGTCAAGTCGGTGGCTTGATCGGTACAGCAACATCTAGCGCATCCATTAGTAATTCGTTTAATTCCGGCACGGTATCAGGTGGCACTCGCACAGGTGGTTTAGTGGGTGATGCTTCTGGTAATATTAATAATTCTTACAACATGGGCGTGATTCTGGGTGGCACGGGTAGTGCAGGCGGCTTAGTCGGCACATTAGAAAATTCTGGCAGTATCGTCGATGCTTACAGCGCAGCTTATACAAGCGGAGCGGGCACAGTGGGCGGTCTCGTAGGCGCTAATAATAGTGGCACCGTTACCAATGGCTATTGGGATACACAAGTTTCAGGACAAAGTTCTTCTGCTGGTGGCACAGGACAAACCACCGCGCAATTACAAGCAAGTTTACCGACTGGATTCTCGAGTTCAACATGGGGACAAATTTCAGGTGTTTCGTATCCGTATCTATTAGCACTCTACTCTTCTGCTCCACGTGTGATTTCTGGTAGCAGTAATGCAGCAGGAAATAGCACTGTCACATTAGCTGTGAATGGTACGAATGTTTCATCGAGTGGTTTAACGTATGGCACCAAGCAAACAGGAAGTAACGGCTATTATTATTTCTTAGAACCGAATGCAGCCATTGCTGATAGTAGTATTGTGTCAACATATTTAAGTGGTTCGGGTGGTAATGCCATTACAAAAGCACCGATATCAGGCGGTAGCATCAGCGGATTGAATTTAAATTCCAACACCGTTCAACTCGGTGATAACAACACAAATAGTTTTACCACTGCAAACTTAAGCACCGCGGCAGGCAGTTTATATAGTTACGCTGCAAATAATTTAACACTTAACAGCGGTATCAGTTTCTTAACAACATCTAACTCAACGTTAACACCGAACGGCAATATTGCTGCAACATCCGGTTCATTAACGTTTAATGGTCCATTAGTTGTTAACACCAACACAACGTTATCAACTGCAACGTCTGGTAATATTACTCTCGGTGGCGTGACATGGAATTCAGGCATCACTGCAACATTAGCATTAAATGCTGCGGGAAATATTATTCTTAATAACGCAATTGATAGCTCCGCTGGAACAGGTACATTAAATTTAACTGCTGCAAACAGTAGTCAAAGTATTACAACCGGATCAAACGGTACAATTAATGTAGCGAACTTTGATTTACATCAAGGTCAATGGTATCAAAATGGCACGCTGCCGGCATTTAGTGTCAGTAGCAATTTCCAGATTAATGATGGTAATGGTGGGCTATCTTCTAACGCACAATTCTTAAGGGTTACTAATGGTAATGGCTCTTCCGGTAATCCGTATGTCATCGCTGATGTTTATGGCTTACAAGGTATCGGTTCGAACAGTAGGACGCTCGGATATAGCTACGCTTTAGGTAATGACATCAATGCGAGCACGACCACACATTGGAATAATGGCGCGGGCTTTGTGCCTATCGGTGATGGTGATAATAATTATGTGAACGATTTTAACGGCAACTTTAACGGACAATCGCATACTATCTCCAATCTCTATGAAAGCTGGCTAACCACAGCAACCTCTGTCGGTTTATTTGGTAATGTATGGCCCAATGTCACTTTACAAAATGTAACAATTGCCAATGCTAACATTACCGGTAACAACAATGCAGGTGGTACTGGATATGCCGGTATTGTCGGCGGATTTGGCGCTGGCTCACTACTCAGCAATGTTTCCGTCAGCGGTAGTGTCGCAAACGGTTATTTCACCGGTGGTCTCTTTGGTATTGATTACTTTGGCACAACATCCAATGTGTCCAGTAGTGCCACTGTTTCAGGCGGCGCGTTAGTCGGTGGTATCGCTGGTGCGGCTTCGGGTGTGATTAGCAATGCATACAATACAGGTAGCGTCACTGCGAACGGTCAAGTCGGTGGCTTGATCGGTACAGCAACATCTAGCGCATCCATTAGTAATTCGTTTAATTCCGGCACGGTATCAGGTGGCACTCGCACAGGTGGTTTAGTGGGTGATGCTTCTGGTAATATTAATAATTCTTACAACATGGGCGTGATTCTGGGTGGCACGGGTAGTGCAGGCGGCTTAGTCGGCACATTAGAAAATTCTGGCAGTATCGTCGATGCTTACAGCGCAGCTTATAC
>JABDGK010000014.1:12941-45826 GCA_013286085.1 Gammaproteobacteria bacterium
GGCGTGATTCTGGGTGGCACGGGTAGTGCAGGCGGCTTAGTCGGCACATTAGAAAATTCTGGCAGTATCGTCGATGCTTACAGCGCAGCTTATACGAGTGGATCAGGCACAGTGGGCGGCCTCGTGGGCGCCAATAACAGTGGCGCTGTTACCAATGGCTATTGGGATACACAAGTTTCAGGACAAAGTTCTTCTGCTAGTGGCACAGGACAAACCACCGCGCAATTACAAGCAAGTTTACCTACTGGATTCTCTAGTTCAACATGGGGACAAATTTCAGGTGTTTCGTATCCTTATCTGTTAGCATTTTACTCTTCTGCTCCACGTGTGATTTCTGGTAGCAGTAATGCATCAGGAAATAGCACTGTCACATTAGCTGTGAATGGTACGAATGTTTCATCTAATGGTTTAACTCGTGGTACCACGCAAACAGGTGCAAACGGCTATTATTATTTCTTAGAACCCAATGCGGCAATTGCTAATAGTTCCGCTATGTTAACTTACCTAAGTGGTACAGGTGGTAATGCTATAACTACAGCACCAACTTCGGGTGGTAGTATCAGCAAGTTAGATCTCTTTTCAAATAGACTGCAACTAGGAGGAAGCAATACGACTAGTATTTCTCCTACCACGTTAAGTGCTGCAAAAGGTGGGTTATCATCAGGAATTTTATTCTCACTCAGCGGCTCTAATCTTGCATTAAATAATAACGTCAGCTTAGTTTCATCTACAACAACGACGACAAATATGACTGGCGCACTCACAGCATCAGGAACAGGTACACTCACATTTAACGGGCCTGTTGCAATCAATAATGCGGGTGCCGCAATTAATAGCGCAGGCAATCAAACTTACAATAATGCCGTTACACTCACATCAAATGGCTTATTCACCACGAATGGCACATTAACATTCGCTGGTGCAATTAATGGTGGCGCTAGCGATTTCACCTCAAATAGTAGTGTATTTGTGAATAGTGTTGGCTCATCGTTATTTGGTAACAATAATGCCAATATAGGACAATTCAATATTTGGTCCGCCAATCCAACAAATGATACAGTGGGTGGATTAACTTATAATTTTAAACAATACAACGCAACGTATGGTGTGAGCTCTGTTTTGGGAAGTGGTAATGGCTTATTCTATACTTACGCACCGACTTTCACACCTACATTAATCGGCACCGTCAGCAAAACATATAATAGTAACAACACAGCAACATTAAACAGCACCAACTATGCTACAGCAGGCTTCAATGGTGATACTGTAACGTTAACGAATCCAGCAGGCACTTATAATAGTATTCATGTAGGCACAGGACTGAATGTTGCTGTTTCCGGCCTTTCCATCGCTAACGTAACAAACGGTAGCGCAACAGTTTATGGATATACACTCAGTAGCTCTTCGGCTAATGCTAATATCGGTGTCATTACTGCTGCACCACTCACCGTTAACTTAATAGGTACTACTAGCAAAGTATATGACACGACAACTTCTGCAATATTAGCTGCAAATAATTATTCATTATCTGGTGTTATCGGCTCTGATATTGTTAATTTAAATAAGCCAACATCAGGTACTTATGACACAAAGAATGTAGGGACGGGTAAAACCACCTCTGTCTCAGGACTTTCAATCTCTGGGGCCAACTCAAGTGATTATGCATTAAGTTCAACAGCTGTTAACGGCGCTATTGGTATCATCACACCGGCAACCGTTACCACAAACTTAATAGGCAGTGTCAGTAAAGTATATGATACCACTACAGCAGCAACGTTAGCTCCAAATAATTATTCGCTCACCGGTATCTTAGGTAATGATATCGTTAACTTAAATAATCCAACTGCAGGCATCTATAATTCAAATAATTCGGGTACGAGTAAAACTGTGTCTGTAACTGGATTAACAATTAGCGGCGCGAATGCAAGTAACTATCAGCTAACTTCAGCAGTCATCAGCGCACCCATCGGCATCATTCTAGCACCCACAATGGTTGATATTCCAATCAGTCAAGCTACATCAGTCATGCCGATGATTACATCACAAACGACTACAGCGAACGTAAACACAAATTCAATCGTTATTAATAATCTATCGCTGAATAATGCATCCATTAACAATCTGAATAATCTTGTTGTGAATACGAATCCTGTTTCAATAAATGTTCCAATATCCTCTCTTTCTATCAATAATCAGGGCGTCATTAATTTAAATTACGCATCCACTCCATTAATCATTCCTGTCGGAACTTCTTCATCCATGACTGCTAGTTTGAATAATCGGTTTGACAATATGCCTACTACTAACACGACAGCTAGAGCTGAAGTAAATAATGCCCCACAAACAAGTAACACATTACCCCCTATCACTATGAGTCAAGACTCATCCCATTTTAATGCGGGCCAAAACTCCTTAATGATTATCGAAACACCTACAAAGGCAGCAAATATTGGCTTGACAATTCATAATGAAAATAATAAGTATTTACCATCAGATCAGCAAGGCAATGCATTTAATCTTGTTTTTCCTAAAGCTCAAAGAACAATAATACTTCCACATACTACATTCAGCATGCTATCTCTCAGCTCACTAAAAATATGATGAATTATCTGTTTAACGCTTACATTCAACAGTGACTGTTCCTGCAGCAGCGGCATCGAGATCTTCTGGATTCTTTTTTAGTAGCTTTTCAACTTTTTTGATGTTGCCATCACGTGCCGCATTTTCTATTGTTAAGTGAGGACCCCATTGAACACCAATCAACAATGCTGTCAATTCATCGTGATCAACATAAAGCTTCCATTCTGCAATTTCCATGCCAAATTTGCATTAGCTCCGCTTCTAAGGCCTCATTGAATTAAATTAGATTTACGGCTTAGATACTGCAATAACAGACATTTCTATCTCAACAGACTGCCGGTCTTTCATCGCTGCTTTTTTACGATGAAAAAACCCACCGTTACAAAATGAAAAACCGCCTTCTTTCGAAAGGAAAAGTGACTTCACTGTTTTATCGACACGCTTTTCATTAAATTTAATCACATTTAATGCGCGCTCAAGTGCTAAGATTGCGATCAGTGATGTCGCAGCAGGTGTGTTGCTTGGCAACTGCGAACCAGTTCCAATCGTTGACATCGCCGACGAAAATGCAGCGTCCACATTCAATAATTTCCCAAGAAATCCAACCAGCATTTCTGCCGTAGTTTGCTGACGAACACCTTCAGCTTTGTTTTTTTCAACCTCAACTGTATCAATCATACCGCGAATCAATTTATACATGACACGATTTGCTTCCGCTTTATAAAGACCGCCGCCCAGCACACTAGCAGAAACAAACGCGATCGCAATCGGCAATGCAATTGAACCGACTGAACACAGCAATCCAAGTTGATAGCCCATATAACCTGACACAACACTACGATAAACAACGGGAATCAACATCATCGGCTCTTGTCGAAATAAAAATAATCTACCCTGCTCTTTAATAATAGCTACACAATAAGACTCCATCTCTTTTTTATCAGGCAACAACGACTCTACTTTGAGCTGATCTTCAAGGTAATGTTTATATGTTTTAGGACAGATTGCCGCGAAGCTATGCACAGCCACAACACCTGCCACAACCGATGCGGGAAGCCATCCTCCCAACGCAGTCGCTGAAGCAAGCGCTAAAAAATAATAGTAAGGATAAACACGCAAGCCAACTGCACTGATATTTTGAATGATAATTTGTGCCGGTATCGCAATATCACCTTGTAATATTTTTTGATATAACCAAGGCTGTTCCGGATTGGGTTGCCAAAAATCCAGGCCTTTGAAATATTCCTCATCCATATAAGGCCCGAAATAACGCTTGCCATATCGCAAGATTCCAGCAACCACTAACCAATTGAGCGGTGTTGGCAAGGCAAGAATCTTACTAGCGATACCGATAACTTCCGTCATCACCCCGGTTAAATCCGTTGTATACAAAATGAATTGATGAAAAAGCGTTTTAACCAACTCAATACATGCTTGCCCCGGTGACTTGCGAACAAACTCTATTTCTTTTTGTAACCGTTTTTGTATCGATGGATTTAATGCATACTCAAGCGTCGCTTTTATCGCTTCTTTATAAGCAGAAAATACCACCATATACATACCGGTATCTAAAATGGCTGTTGATGCGCCGATACCATAAGCCACATTGCTAGGCACTACAGCACCCGGACTCAGTGTTTGGATGAATTGAACAATACCTTCATTACTGGTATTAATTTGAAAAACGACAAAAAGCAAATTGGTTGCGTTAGCTAAACAGAAATCTATTCGATACCACCACAATAACTGCGGGTAACTTGCGACATGGTTATCAAGCTCGAGCAGTGATTTATCTGAGTATAATTTTTTAAGCTCTGCCAGCTCTTCGTCATCAAAAACTTGTAAATATTGGCATGCTTCTTTATGTGAAATATCACTCCAATCATCTTCTGGTTTTTGTGCAACTACGGGAGGAATATTATCTGCATTAACTTCCGATTGAACATCAATCCAATCCTCTGGCTCATCGGGCTTCTGCTCAGCTATTTGGAGAGCATCATCAGCCTGGTTGGGATTGGCTTGTGCTGGTTTCACAACAATTGTTTTGATTGCTTGCGATCCGCCTGAAAGCATAACCTATCACCACTTATTGACTTGTTGCATCAAGCTTAGTCCAGACCGGATTATCCCATGGACCCGTAATGTGATATTCATAATTAGAACTCTTGGCAACTGCGTGTGACACGACTCGATCAACCAACCATGTGGCTACACCAACAATCGGACCGCCAGCAATGGCTGCCACCACTGGCAAACTACCCGTGACATGCGGCGTCACGCCCAATTGCATATCAAAATCTTTTGCTACCAACCCAATACGGCCTTTCAATTGCAACCCTGCAATAGGACCTTCAAAATGCATTTTATCCACAAATGCGTTACCATCTTTAAAATTAAACTCACCCATCATTGTATCAAAACTATAGCCTTGCCCAAAATCACTGAAGTCTAGACTCAATCGACGAGGAATATTACTTAAGCTTAATAAGTTTAGTAAACGACCTAATCCCATTTTTGAATTCGTAGACTCACTTAAATTAACAATGCGCCCCTCACCTAGTCGTAACGATATATTCCCAGATAAAGAAGTCATGGATGGTTGATAAGGCGTATTTTGCCAACTCAAATCAAATTTCATATCACCCGTACTACCAACCAAGCTAGAAGAGTTAAAGCCCCATTGTGTTAGCACTGCACCAATATTTGGCGCATTCAACTCACCCTGTAGACGACTATAATCTTTATTTTTTTCTTGGGTCCATTCACCCGATGCATGCAATTTTAATGTAGACTCATCAATACGTAATTGCTTAATCACTAACCCCGCTCGACTGGGGACAATATCCAAATAGACATGCCCAAACTGTATATCATGATAACTTATATCATCCACTTCTACTGACATCGCTGGCACTGTGCGTGGATCAATTGTTTTATGCATATCACTCAGCGATGATGGAATTTTGATACGTTGAAAATGCCCTTGAATAGGCGCTTCATTTAATTTAAATGGCAGCGTAACGTCACCACTTAACTCAGCACTATTTATGTTAATGAGCCAATTAGAATTGGCCGGCGTTAGTTTTACATGTGCTTGATGCAAGTGTGTATTCAGAACATCAATGATATCTGCCCGCAAATCAAGACCGCGCAGCAGTTTGAAATCCAACTTCTCATTGGATATGTGCTCACCACGCAATGAAGAAAAATAGTCTTGCCATTCTTGCACATTGATAGAAGCTAAATCCCCTGTTATCAATATGCCTGGCTCCGTTTGAAACGAAGCATTTGCACTTCCTAAATGTAACTCACCACCGACGAATTGAAATCCCTGTGGCGATTTTTTTAAGGTCAATGCAGCACTCAATAATTTATTGTAATCGATTTTTGTCTTCAGCAGCTTACTGTCATTCAAATCAATCGTAACTTGCAAATCTTTTTTATCAATGGCTAATTTACCATATGGCAACGGCGCCTTTAGCTCAACACCTGCTAAATCCGTACTTACAATCAAATGATCAGCATGTTGCTCTGTCGCTGCATGTGAAGATAAAAATACTTGCAGTTGGTATGGCGTACGACCTGTAGCAATATTATCTAATTTTAACCCTAGCCAATTTTGTAATGACGCGATACTAATAGCACTGGATAAATCTGCACGCAGCTGTCCAGCCACACCTTTCTCATGCAGCGTCGTCATTTGCAACGCAATAGGCTCCCCAAATGTCTCACCCGTGATGTTCTTTGCATTAATACTATCTTCGGTAAAATTAAATCCGCCATTTAATTTATCGAGCTGTAAACGCCAATCCGGCATAGTCAAGGTGGCATTAGTTAAAACAACATCACCATTCACACGCGTATTATCTGGCTTCTTCAAGGGAACTGTTAACGCTAATTTTAACTGCATAGGGCCAATCAGCTTCAGCGCTGATAAGTCTTTACCAATCGTTTTTTGTAGTGGACTTTGCTGAATAAAACGCAAGCCACTGGCCGCATCACCTTGCAAAAGCCCATCCACATTTAAAATTTGCGGTGCACTATTACCTAAATAAGGAATCACTGCATGCACCTGATTAATTGGCACATCCAAGATTTGTCCTTTATTCACATCGACTGTCATCGCACTACCAGCAAATGTTAACATGCCATTTAAATGCTGCAGATGCGGCCAACCTGGACCATAATTTAACTCGACATCTTTTACGGAAGTACTTATTAAAAATTTACCTGTTGCTGGCAGGGTATCAAATGGAAAATCTTTCATATTACCTTGGATGATAATCTTACCCTCTTCCGCCTGACCACTGAGGAAGGCGCTGCGCAACCACTTTGTTAAATCCGGATCAAATATTTTAACAGGCAAGTAATGCGATACATTCACCACATGCGCGATAGTAAAATGAGAAGTAAAATCGAGTGTCGGTTGATTATCATGTGGCACAGTGGCTGTTATCGTTGAATCAAAAACAAGATCTGCATTATCAGCATGGAAATTTCTTACGTTTACTAACCAATTACCGGCAGAATCTCGAGAAATTCTTGCTGCCGCTGTCAAATTATCAAATTCAATGGGTTGCGCAAACAGCTGGTTAATGAGTAGCGATATTTTTTTGCTGTCGACATCCACATTTACTTGGCTACCATCCCATGACAAACTGCCACTTAAATTATTAACACCCGGGAAGTTCTGCCACGCGTTAATTGCAAAACGGGCAAGCTTGCCAGAAATAATCATATGCTGAATATCTGTCAAATCAGCTGGAAGATTCGCTTGTAAAGTAGTGATATCGCCCTGTGGATTTAATGCAATGAGTGTTTGGCGTTGTTGCTCAGATAACAAATTACTACCCAATATAAAGCGCGCCGTATCTACCATATCAAGATAATTAAATTGAACGTGGTTAATAGACAAGCCACCTTGCACATCTTCTGATGCCGTAACAGCAAAACTCGTTGTTGGCCATAAATGCCCAGGCAAATCAATTAAAATCTGCTCGCCAACAAAAAATTGCGATTTATCTTCTCGTCGCCAACCCACGACACCACTCATCCGATTAACTTCTTCAATACGATTTTGGGCAATAGAATATAGCTCTAAGCCATATACATTAAATTCACTTTGAACTTTCTGAATGCGATTATTTTCCCAACGTACCCATACTTTGGTACTAGCAATTCCTTGCGTAATTTTATAGCCACCCCACGTTTGCTTGCTTAACCATTGTGGCAATGACAGCCCTTCAAAATACAAATAGACATGCGCTTTTGCTTCAAGCAATTTTCTGACATCACCATCCCAACCCAAATGAATATCGACTTTTGTTGGCATGTCTTGATTTAACACCGCTTGCCCATCTAACACATGATGGGTAACAGTATTGCGTAATGCTAATCTTTTTAACGTAATGGATTGCTGAATATGCTGAGATAAATAACGCAAATGAATATCTTCTAACGCCAATTGTGGTTGTGAAAAAATCCACGCAATAATGGTGTCTGCTTTGACTGACTCACCGGTCAATGTATCTTTAAGATTAACTTTCGTTAAGTCGCCAATTTGATACTGATCCGCGGTTTCTTGGTTAATATCCAGATCAACACCAGCCACGACCATACTTTCAATAAAAACTGTTCGCGACCACACACTACGCCAGATACTAAAATCAATATCCATGTGTTGAATAGATATTTTTGGTTTTTCTGTTGTAGGATCCAGAATGGTCACATTCGACAATGAAATTTCAGGTGCATAGCCTCGCCACGCCACTTTCACATCATGAATCAGCACTGGCATTTGCAAAAACTCACTCGCGATTTTTTCAAAATCGGCGCGATGTGCATTTAAAGCCGGTGTTAAAAAGCGGGCAATACTCACCAACAAGGCCACCAAGATAATGATTGCGGCCATCATATACCATAGCTTATTGAGAATATTTTCAAACGTTTTTTTCACATGCTATTCCCTTTCTAACAATGGCAAAATATCATATTGCTCTTGCGTATATGAAGTATCTGGACGTAACTTAATCGATTTACCTATCTGTACTTCGATATTCGCTAACGCTGCCGATTCATCATTTAATAACTCATCAGCAATGCGCGTAGATGTCACAATGAGAAATCCCGACCAAGCATAACTCTGCGCCATACGCATGACTTCGCGAAAAATTTCATAGCAAACTGTTTTGAATGATTTCACTGAGCCACGCTTATGGCACAATGGACATTGCACACACAAAATATGCTCCAAGCTTTCCCGTGTACGCTTACGCGTCATTTGCACCAATCCAAGACTAGACAGCTCACTAATTTGTGACTTCACATGGTCTTTCGCTAATGCCTGTGCCAATGCCTGCACCAGAAATTCTTTATTCAGCGGATCCATCATATCAATAAAATCGATAATAATAATGCCGCCTAAATTACGTAATCGCACTTGTCGAGCAATGACATCCACTGCTTCTAAATTGGTTTTAAAAATTGTCTGTTCAACATTGCCATGCCCAAGATACGAGCCCGTATTCACATCAATCGTTGTCATCGCCTCTGTTTGATCAAATACAACATGGCCACCTGACTTCAAGTCTACTTTGCGCTCCAGCGCTTTTTGTAATTCGACTTCTATGGCGTAATTATCAAAAATCGGCTTTTTATCCTGATACAATTCAACGCGATCGCGCAAGGCTGGAACATACCGCTCTGCAAATGCCTGCATATTGTTAACAACATCGATGTTATCGACGCGAATCTTTTCTACCTCATAACCCACCATATCGCGCATGATGCGTAATACGATGGGGATTTCTTCATAAATTAATTCAGTTGCATGCACCCGACGACTGCGTGCATCGATCTCTAGCCAACAGGCATCCAAACATGCTTTATCTTTGTCAAGCTCCGCTCGCGTAACACCTGCACTCATCGTCCGAAAAATATAACCACCAAAATCATTCGCTGTGATCATATTTAATAAGCGTTCGCGCTCCGCGTCATCGGTAATTTTTTGAGAGGCAGAAATTTGAAACACGCCAGGAGTAAAAACAAGATAGCGCGAAGGAATAGTAAATTGCGTGGTCAAGCGCGCGCCTTTCGAACCCAGAGGATCTTTATAAACCTGCACAAGAATTTCTTGGCCTACGGAAAGCAAATCACGAATATCAAGGTGTGCAAATTCATTGATATCGCTTTTAACTTTACCGTGTCCGCCCATATCAGAAATATGCAGAAATGCCGCCCTATCCAAACCAATATCAATAAATGCGGCTTGAATACCCGGCAATAATCGACTGACGCGGCCTTTGTAAATATTTCCTAGCAAACCTTGATGCGTACTACGCTCAATATGAATTTCTTGAAGTAGTCCAGCCTCTAATAGCGCAATACGAACTTCTTGTGGCGTAACGTTAACTAAAATTTCTTGTGACATGGGCAGAATAAATCGCAGTAAGTGAAGTCAATTAAATATTCTTGATTACCACAAAGCTTATGCCATTTTTAAATGACGACAATAAGCTCGCATAATAATGTATACCCACGGCCACAGTAGCATACTGGTAGCAGAAGAAGACCAATATAGCCAGGTTTTAGGTAATCCACCAAGAAACCCTTGCACACAAAACAACACAAATTGATAAAGCATCACAAATATAAAAACCCACAGCGCTTGTTGGAGTACTGTATACATGCGTAATTGGCTGTGCATTCTAACAACGAAATAAATTGCGATCGTTAATGCCAGTGCGTGCTCACCGAGCAATGTCCCATTCAGCACATCTAACATCAGACCAACCGTCCAAGCCGTTCCAACATTGGCATATTGAGGCATCATCATTGACCAATAAGTCAAAACCAATAATACCCACGCAGGCCGAAACCAGATAGTCCAATCTGGCATGGGTAGCATCGTTAACATGAGAGCCACAATCAATGAAAGCGGAATAGCAAACCAGTGATTACTATTCATTTTGTACTACCTTGTGGTTGTAAGTGACTATCAACCACTTTTTGATTTTGATTCGGCCATACTAATAATACTTGCCGACTACGATCTGTGTGTGCACTAGGCTGAATTTCAATGGTTGAAAATTGCATGCCGGGATCTTTTACCACAGAAATCACTTCACCGACTGGATAACCTGCTGGGTAATGTTCGCCAAGACCGGAAGTCACTAACATGTCTCCTGTTTTTACATCGACTGTTTGTGGCACATTAATAAGCTTCAGTTTTCCCGTATAACTATCACCTACTGCAATGGCACGAATGCCATTACGGGTATTTTGAATGGGAATGCCGCTGTGCGTATCATTAATCAATAAGACTCGACTTGTTAAAGGTCCAACTTGAATGACTTTGCCCATGACCCCGTTGGCATCTAATACAGGCTGGCCAACAAAAACACCGTCATTAAATCCTTTATCTAATAAGACTTGATTAACAAAAGGATCCGTATCCACCGCCAGCAGTTGGGCAATCAACACTTTGCCACGCACCTGCGCAGAAGAACGTAACAGCGCTTTTAATTGATTATTTTCAGATTCGATTGCTAATAAGCGTTGTACTTGCGCTTTCAGCAACAACTGCTCAGAACGAAGATTGATATTTTCATTGATGAGTGCATCGTGCGTACTAACTACAGCACCCATTTTATCAATTAACTGTACTGGCCAACTCACAACGTACTCAAGCAACGACAGTGGCATCGATAACGCTGAACGTAATTGCTGCACACAACCCGCGCGTTGATCAAGCACCATCATGATGATAGCCAATCCCACCCAAAACATAGTCCGTATGCCTGACTGGGAATCTTTGGTAAATATAACCTTAATAATGCAGTCCTCGCGTTTATTCTCGCATCAAGAATTCCACACCCACGGTATCAACCATTTCAAGTGCTTTACCACCCCCACGCGCAACACAGGTTAATGGTTCATCTGCAATAATAACGGGTAAGCCTGTTTCTTCCATAAATAAACGATCGATGTTACGCAACAATGCACCGCCGCCGGTTAACACCATACCGCGTTCTGCAATATCAGATGCCAATTCAGGTGGCGCTTGTTCTAATGCCGCACGTACAGACCCTAAAATACCTGACAAGGGTTCTTGTAATGCTTCTAAAATTTCATTGCTATTTAATGTAAAGCTACGAGGAATACCTTCTGCTAAGTTACGACCACGCACTTCCATTTCACGGATTTCATTCGCAGGATAAGCAGAACCAATTTCTTGTTTAATACGTTCTGCAGTGGATTCACCAATCAAAATACCGTAGTTACGGCGAACATAACTCACAATCGCTTCATCAAAACGGTCACCGCCAATGCGCACAGATGCAGAATACACAATACCGCTTAACGAAATAATAGCAACTTCCGTTGTACCACCACCGATATCAACCACCATGGAACCACGCGCTTCATCAACCGGCATACCTGCACCCATTGCCGCCGCCATTGGCTCTTCTAATAAATACACTTCACGTGCACCTGCACTAATAGCAGACTCACGAATAGCACGACGTTCAACTTGTGTTGAACCACAAGGCACAGAAACCAAGACGCGTGGACTTGGACGCAAGAAGCGATTTTCATGCACTTTATGAATGAAGTGTTGCAACATTTTTTCGGTAACATAGAAATCAGCAATCACACCATCTTTCATTGGACGGATGGCTGTAATATTGCCCGGTGTACGACCCAACATGAGCTTCGCTTCGCTACCAACAGCGGCTACATGTTTTTGGTTTGAGTTGTTACCTGGATTTTGGCGAATGGCAACAACAGATGGCTCGTTTAAAACGATACCTTTACCACGTACATAAATCAGCGTATTGGCTGTACCTAAATCGATCGACAAATCTGTCGAAAAATAACCTCTAATTCTTTTTAGCATAAAATGACCCATTCCTTCTGTGTATAAAACGAAACTGTACTGACTGTGAATTCTAATAGATTAAAAATAAACAAGCCACAAGATCATGATAGATTCTTTGAACTCTTTTCAGTTTATTGTTATCTGAATAGAATATAATTTGATCATGATAACTATTGCTGTATATTAAATATCTAATGCCTGTGTATTGATTTAGCAGCGCTGCTATCAAAGCCGCAATAATCGTCAACGTGCCCGCGTGCGTGCCCGTGCCCGTCTTTTTTCTACTAACAACTTTAAAAAAACGGGCACGGGCACGCACGCGGGCACGTTGACGAAGAGCCACCCATTTTTCATGGTAGGCCCTGACAACCCACGATATTTCGCTAGGTTTTCAGCCACCTTACACAGTATAATTGCCGGTTCATTTAGACCCTACAAGAACATAAGCTATTGGGAGCCAGTCATGTCGCTAACCGCCGCAGACGTCAAAAAAATTGCCCATCTTGCCCGTCTCACGATGAGCGAAGCAGATATTAATCGTTACACCGAACAATTATCAAAAATTATCGGCTTCGTTGAACAAATGAATCAAGCCGATACCACAAATATCGAGCCCATTGCTCACTCTTTAGATTTATCGCAACGATTACGCAACGACATCGTGAGCGAAACGGATCAGCGTGCTGCATTTCAGGCCATTGCTCCGCAAGTTGAAGCGGGTCTCTACCTTGTTCCTCAAGTTATCGAAGGCGAATAGTATCATGCATAAAACCATTGCAGAATTATCCAACGATTTACACGCGAAAAAAATTTCGAGTGTTGAATTAACACAACAATTTCTCGAGCGCATCAAGAAACTCGACAAAACATTAAATAGCTTTATCACCGTCACCGAAGAAATCGCCCTGCAAGATGCGAAAACCGCTGACGCTCAATTAGCCAAAGGCCAAGCGAGCCCACTGACAGGTATTCCATTTGCACAAAAAGATATTTTCTGCACGCAAGGCAGTAAAACCAGCTGCGGCTCCAAAATGCTAGACAATTTTATTTCACCCTACGATGCCACCGTCATTAAAAATTTTAAAAAAGCCGGCACTGTCTTGTTAGGTAAAACCAATATGGATGAATTCGCCATGGGCTCATCCAACGAAACTAGCTTCTACGGCCCCGTCAAAAATCCCTGGAATACCGACATGGTACCCGGCGGATCATCCGGTGGTTCTGCCGCTGCTGTCGCTGCTTATTTGGCACCCGGCGCAACAGGTACTGATACCGGTGGATCGATTCGTCAACCCGCTGCACTCTGTGGCATCAGCGGATTAAAACCAACCTATGGTCGTGTATCCCGTTATGGCATGATCGCATTTGCATCGAGCCTAGACCAAGGCGGTCCTTTCGCAAAAACAGCCGAAGATTTAGCACTCATGATGAATGTCATGGCCGGATTTGACGAACGTGATTCCACTAGCGTTGATCACCCCGTACCCGATTACACGGCAACACTAAACGATTCGATACAAGGATTACGTATCGGCTTACCCAAAGAATATTTTGGCGAAGGCTTAGAAAGTAACGTTGCTAAAGTCATTGAAGCTGCAATCAAAGAATACGAAAAACTCGGCGCAACCATTCACGAAGTCAGCCTACCCAATACAACATTATCTATCCCAGCTTATTATGTTATTGCTCCTGCAGAATGTTCTTCGAATTTAGCGCGTTATGACGGCGTGCGCTTCGGACATCGCTGCAAGGATCCCATTGATCTTGAAGATTTATACAAACGTTCACGCAGTGAAGGATTTGGTAGTGAAGTCACACGACGTATTATGGTTGGCACCTATGCACTGTCTGCTGGTTATTACGATGCCTATTATTTAAAAGCACAAAAAATCCGTGGCTTGATTCGTCGAGACTTTATCGATGCCTTCAAAAATGTCGATGTCTTAATGGGCCCCACCACACCGTCTACCGCTTTTAAAATCGGTGAAAAAACTAACGACCCCATCAGCATGTATTTATCGGATATTTATACCATTGCGATCAACCTCGCGGGGTTACCTGCCATGTCAATTCCTGCGGGATTCGTCAACAAACTGCCCGTTGGATTACAACTCATTGGCAACATGTTCACTGAAGCACGATTATTGAATATTGCCCACAGTTTCCAAACAGCAACTGATTGGCATACACATACACCAGAGGGGTTTTAGTATGGAATGGGAAACTGTTATTGGTCTTGAAATTCACGCACAACTGTTAACAAACAGTAAAATTTTTTCCGGTGCGTCTACTGCATTTGGTGCAGAACCTAACACGCAAGCATGCGCGGTTGATTTAGGGTTTCCTGGTGTATTACCCGTTCTCAATCAAGAAGCCGTGCGTATGGCGGTTAAATTTGGTTTAGGTGTCGGCGCTGAGATTACAAAGAAATCTGTTTTTGCTCGCAAAAATTATTTTTATCCCGATCTTCCCAAAGGCTATCAAATCAGTCAATTTGAACTACCTATCGTTGGCAAAGGTCATATTGATGTCCAACAAGAGGACGGTTCTCTGCAGCGCGTCAATATCACGCGCGCACATTTAGAAGAAGATGCGGGCAAATCCTTGCATGAAGATTTTCATGGCCAAACTGGCATTGATTTAAATCGCGCTGGCACACCCTTATTAGAAATCGTTTCAGAACCTGACATGCGTTCTGCCAAAGAAGCGGTTGCTTATTTAAAAGCAATTCACTCACTGGTGCGCTATTTAGAAATTTGCGATGGCAATATGCAAGAAGGTTCTTTCCGTTGTGATGCCAACGTTTCGGTGCGTCGCAAAGGTGATAAATTAGGAACACGTGCTGAATTAAAAAATATTAACTCATTTCGTTTTGTCGAACGCGCGATTAATTATGAAGTCGAACGTCAGATTGCATTAATTGAAGGCGGCGGCAAAGTCGCTCAAGAAACCCGTTTGTATGATCCCACCAAAAACGAAACACGCTCTATGCGCAGCAAAGAAGAAGCAAATGATTATCGCTACTTCCCCGACCCTGATTTATTACCCTTGGTTGTGACGGATGAATTGATTGCCAATATTCGCCAAGATTTACCCGAACTCCCGCATCAAAAACGCGAACGCTTTATGAAACAATATAACTTAAGCGCCTACGATGCTGATGTCTTAGTTAGCAGCCGCGCGTTAGCCATGTATTTTGAAACTGTCGTGCAAGAATCAAAAGCACAACCTAAACTCGCGACCAACTGGATTATGGGTGAATTATCGGCTGCCTTAAACAAAGATAACCTTGAAATTACAGCATCTCCCGTTTCAACAACACAACTAGCCACCTTATTACAACGCATCGAAGACAATACTATCTCTGGCAAGATTGCTAAGACTATCTTTGAATCCTTGTGGAACAAAGAAGGTGAAGTCGATGAAATCATCGAGAAAAAAGGCTTAAAACAAGTTACCGATACCGGTGCAATTGAAGCACTCATCGATAAAATCATTGCTGACAACCCAGACAATGTTGCGGCATATCGTGCAGGTAAAGAAAAATTATTTGGTTTCTTCGTCGGTCAAGCAATGAAAGCATCGGGCGGTAAAACGAATCCACAGCAACTGAATGAACTATTAAAGAAAAAATTAGCCGACAATTAATTTATACCGAGCCGCGACCGTCAGGGAGCGTCACTGGACTCACCGGTGACGCTCCCTGACGGTCGCGACTCGGTAAAAACGACAAACAAAACACGAGAAAAAACCAGCGTAATACGGGGATTTTACGCAGACCTATTTAGGCGTCAGCAATGCTGCAGGCTGCGGCCTTTCTTTTTCAAGCACAGTATCACAACCACCTTTTGCAGCATGCGCCGTGAGATTTAACAAAGCAGATCCAGCCATCATACGAGGCAGTGATAATCCCAAAAAACGTGGGTGAGTTTCATGGGTGACAGTTTTCCATAATCCATGCTGACAAAAATAATCCCATACTCGTTTTAATTGATAGGTATCCGGATCGCGAATCGCCCGTTTCTCTATCACATCTAATGGATTGCTCATCAACGTCGCAAGACCACCCGCCAGCGCCCCAGCAGCCGCATAACCAATCGTTTCAACACCCGGGGAATTCTCTAATTGATGGCTTTTCATGATAGCCGTGAATTGTAATTCCAACAGTGTTGTTGCCGCCGGAAAAACAGCCCAATAACCGCTGTTTTTTGCAATCCCCCAAATTAATGCGCTTCTAACATTCGCACTTCTGAGATTAGCAGGCAGTGTATTCCAATAGTCGCGGGGCGTTGGTGGCTTTGCATCAGGCGGTAATGTCGAAGTATATAACTGATGCTGCACACGAATCGCTTTGGATCGTGCTGTACCAGCGGCCTCAGGAATACTACCGCTCAAACCAGCGATCACATCACATTGTAAAGACGTAAAAGAACCACCTTCCAACTTATCTTTTATCATCGGCACAAATGTAAACGTTGCGGCATTCGGTAAAATACGTGTTTTGATCCCATACAATGTCCCCGCCCACGGATGCTCAGGAAACCACGCTTTAAAACGTTGCGCACCATGAAAAGTAAACGGTTGTTTGGGACCATGGACGGTGAGTTCTGCAGGAACTAACTGTTTTTGCGTCGCTGCTGCTGCAATTTTTTTATCGAGTGGATTCAAAATACCGCAAGCAATGGCTTGCAATATACCGTGTGTACTACCTTGCGCAACGTCATATGTTTCAACAGATACTGGATGCTTCTGAAGACTCTTCCCGTGTTTTTTGACGCTTTCAAAAAAGTCTTGTAGCGGTGATGATGGCATACCAATTTCCTCGTTTTTCAACGTATATTTCTTTGAATATATCGTTATAGTTAGATAAAGATGATAACACACATATGACTAAACAACGCTTAAATACGCATTTTAAGAGCAAAAACGAGACCCACTATCGCAAAGAGACACGTTGGTAAAATCGCCGCTAACAAAGGCGAAAATTGAAAAACAACACTAAATTGGCCTAAAAATGCATTCAAAATATAAAACGTAAAACCAAAAATAATGCCGAACAACACTCGCCAACCCATCGTAACAGAACGCGAAAATCCTAGCACAAATGGAATAGCTAACAAAATCATCACCAACGTAGCCAACGGTTGAAACACCCGCTTCCAAAATTCCCACTGAAAATCGCTGGCTTGCAGCCCATTACGTTGTAAATGATTAGCATAATCTAACAACGTTGGCAGCGACATTTCACCCGGCTCCACCATACCCACATTTAATAAACTTGGATTTAAAGCTAAATCCCACGTTGATTCCGCCACATGTTCACTTTGCGTTTTATTATTAGCAAACGTTGTTTTGACGACATCATGCAGCTGCCACTTGCCCTGCACTAAATCCAGTGAGCGCACATAATATGCTGCTAATAATCGATGTGTTGCATCGAATTGATAACGCGTTACATTTTCGAGATGCTTCAATCCCATCACCCGGCTAATTTGCAGAAAATTATTCCCATCATGAATCCACACACCCGATAATGTTGCAACGGCTTGTCCACCACTTTGTTCACTCTGCTTACGCACTTGTGCTAAGTGATGCGCTTTTGGCACTAACCCCTCACCAATACCCGTCGCAAAAAAAGTAATGATCACGGCCGCTGTCATCACCGCGAGACTAATGCTTCGCACAGAAAAACCCGCGGTACGCATGACAACTAATTCACGATTAGAAGACAAGACTCCCAAACCAATCACACCACCCATCAACATCAGCATGGGAAAGAATTGATATAACGTACGCGGAAACTCTAACAGCACGTGAATAAACGCTTGCCAAAAACCATAATCAGCTGTGCCAACGTCTTTCATTTCATCGAGAAAATTAATCAGAAAAACCAGCGCAATCATGACTAATACAACCAACGCCGTCGCCGCCATGACTGTTTTTGCAATGTAGCGATGCAAAATTGTCATAATGGCTGATACCTCGGTTTTTTAAGCCAAAAAGGCCGTAGTTGATAACGATGCTGCATAAAAACAAAGAGGATCGCGACAGCTAATATGGTCAAATGCACCCACCACATACCGAGAAAAATGGGTACCATTTTTATTTCAACCCAATTGCGCGATACAAATAACAAGTTGACGTAAATAATATAAACCAAGACAGCCGGCAATAAATTAATATAACGACCTTGACGCGGGCGGATATGACTAAATGGCAATGCCAACAGCATCAACACTAACACGGATAACGGCATCGATAAACGCCATTGCAATTCCGCTGCTGAAGTAGGGTTCGCATAATCCGCCCAGAGCTTCGCCGTAGGTATAGCTTCTTGTTCTAATCGTACATTACTAATGGGTGCTGGAGCACGTACGGAGTATTGCTTGAACTGAATAATTTTATACTCATTTCTGCCCGGTATACCCTCATAGCGATAGCCATCTGTCGAGACAATGAATTTCTCTTGGGTTGTCGGTTCTTTCACTTGAAAACCATGCGCTGCCGAGACCACAACCCACGACGCATTATTATCATCGGGCAGTGGTTTTTTCTCTTCGGCAATAAAAAGATTATCTGCATGTTGACGATCGCGAGAAATTTTTTCGACATACACCACACGACGTCCATCGCCCAATACTTGAAAACGTCCCGGTCGCAAGGTATCTAAAATATTATTCTGAGCAAGCCCTCGCGCTTTATCTCGTGCGATGACCGGATTAATCCAGAGCATGAGAACCACCACAATACCAGTCACAACAACAGCCAACATACTGGTTACCTGCAGCAGCTGTTTCGTTCCCATTCCACAAGCATTTAATACAGCCATTTCACTATCCGCATACAGCCGTCCATAAGCCAAAATAATGCCGAGATACAAGCTGAGCGGTAGCAACAAAGCTAACAAATAGGGAATTTCATACCCCATGAGCTGCACAACAAGATGCGCCGCGATTTTTCCTGACGCGGCATAGCTTAAATAACGCACGAGTTGATTACTTAAAAAAATCAACAACAATACGACCGTCACAGCGAGCAACGCTGCCACTACTTCCTTGATTAAATACCGAGAAATAATGCGAATAACTATTTCCACCTTCAATTTATTGACCAGATGCTGATGACATGGCAGTCAACAGATGACAAACCTTTTTTTTCCAGTAAACTTGGGCATTATACAAAAAATCGCGAGTAGGAGCTAATATGAAATTTACAGTAAAACTGGGCGATCTAGACAAACAACGCAAAACATCGCTCATCGTTGGAGTCACTGAAAAAGGCGAATTAAGCCCCTCAGCCAAACGTTTGGATAAAACTAGTCAAAATTTTATCAGCAAACTGCTAAAAAAAGGTGATTTTCAGGGCAAAATAGGCTCCACCCTATTACTACCTAGCGTCCCACATATTCAAGCTGATCATATTTTACTCGCTGGCTGCGGTGAAACCCTAACCGTCAATGAACGTGACTTCCGTCGTATTGTCAGTAGCAGCATCAAAGCGCTGAGCAGCAGCAGTGCCTCGCACGCGGTTTCTTACTTAGCCGAATTACAAATGGATGGCCACGATCTTGCTTGGCGCGTTAAGCAAACGGTCGAGATCTTTGTTGATACCCTATATTGTTTTCAACAATATAAAAGTAAAAAATCCACTGCTCCAGCGCTAAAAGAACTGACGATCGCCATTGCCGATAAAAAAGCACTATCTGCTTGCGAAAAAGCGTTAAAACAAGGCATCGCCATTGCCGAAAATGTCTCTTACACAAAAAACCTTGCCAACCAACCCAGCAACATTTGCACACCCTCTTACATGGCCGAACAAGCGAAAAAATTGGCAAAAGAATACAAAGCAATCTCTACTAAAGTTCTTGAAGAAAAAGACATGCGCAAATTAGGCATGGGCGCTTTCCTAGCCGTCGCCAAAGGCAGTGCACAAGCTCCCAAACTCGTTTGCATCGAATACAAAGGCACAGCCAAGAAACAAGCACCGATTGCTCTCGTCGGCAAAGGCATCACCTTTGATACTGGCGGTATTTCATTAAAACCCGCTGATGCGATGGTCGGTATGAAATACGACATGTGTGGTTCCGCCACTGTGCTCGGCACCATTAAAGCAGCTGCCGATTTAAAACTCCCTATCCATATCGTCGGCATTTTAGCATTAGCTGAAAATATGCCGAGTGGTGTTGCCACCAAGCCGGAAGACATTGTCACCACGCTGTCTGGCCAAACCGTCGAAATTTTAAATACGGATGCTGAAGGTCGTTTAGTCTTGTGTGATGCCCTCACCTATTGCGAACGCTATAAACCCGCCGTCGTTATCGATATTGCTACCCTCACGGGTGCTGTTGTTGTTGCTTTAGGTCATCATGCAACTGGACTCTTATCCAATAATGATAAACTCGCAAAAGACTTATTGCATGCAGGCATCCAAAGTCACGATCGCGCTTGGCAATTACCGCTTTGGGAAGAGTATCAAGAACAGCTCAGAAGCCCATTCGCTGATATGTCCAACACCGGTGGTCGCATGGGCGGCACCATTACTGCGGCGTGCTTTTTATCTCGCTTCACGAAAAAATTTACGTGGGCACATTTAGATGTAGCTGGCACAGCAGCCATGATGGGCGGCACTGATCGATATGCAACTGGTCGTCCTGTACCCTTGTTAACACAATATTTAATTAACCAATGTGAAAAATAACTTGTAACACTCAATCCCCTCTCCCACTTGTGGGAGAGGGCTAGGGTGAGGGTTTATTGCTTGGCACATTTTCTACTAAAAAATGTGCCAAGCAATAAACCTTCACCCCCAACCCTTCTCCCGAACGGGAGAAGGGAGAAAGCCTAGAGTAAAATAAACATGCCAAGAATCGATTTTTACATCATTGAAGAAGCCAATCCGCAAGCACGCTTGCGATTAGCTTGTCGCTTGATTGAAAAAGCCTACAAAAATCGTCATCGCATTTATGTACATGCCGATAACCAAACGCAAGCTCATCAATTGGATGAATTGCTCTGGACATATCGCGAAGATAGTTTTTTACCACATAATTTATACGGCGATGGCCCAGAACCCGCACCCCCCATCCAAATTGGTTTTGGTGCCACACCGGAAAAACACCGTGATATTTTAATTAATTTAAGCAGTACCATTCCAGACTTTTATCCGCAATTTACGCGCTTACTTGAAATTATTACCGCCGAACCTGACATTCAAACTTGTGGACGTGAACATTATCGTCAGTACCGTGCACAAAGCTATGAAATTACTACTCATAAACTACAAACTGTTGAATAGAAGATCCCATGGAAAAACTTTACGACCCCAAATTAATCGAACAAAACTGGTATCAAAACTGGGAAAAAAATAATTATTTTTCCCCGCGTGGTGACAACAAACCTTATTGCATCATGCTGCCACCACCCAATGTGACTGGCAGCTTGCACATGGGGCATGGCTTTGGTTCCACACTGATGGATACGCTGACTCGCTATCATCAAATGTGCGGCGATACAACACTTTGGCAACCGGGTACGGATCACGCAGGTATTGCAACGCAAATGGTGGTTGAACGCCAATTAATGATTCAAGGCAAGTCACGTCACGATTTAGGTCGCGAAAAATTTGTTGAAAAAGTCTGGGAATGGAAAAAAGAATCTGGCGGCAACATTACTCGCCAATTTCGACGTCTAGGTGCGTCATTAGATTGGCAGCGCGAACGCTTTACCATGGATGAAACGTTATCGCGTGCCGTTCGCGAAGCATTTATTCGCCTGCACGATGAAAACTTAATTTATCGCGGCACACGTCTTGTCAACTGGGATCCGAAATTATTAACAGCGATTTCTGATCTTGAAGTAGTGAGCACTGAAGAAGAAGGTAAATTGTGGCATATTCGCTATCCCCTAGTGGAAGGTCATGGCCACGTGACTGTTGCGACCACACGTCCTGAAACATTACTCGGTGACGTTGCAGTTGCTGTGAATCCGCATGATGAACGCTACCAACACTTAATCGGCAAGCAAGTACAATTGCCGCTGACGGGCCGCACTATTCCCATTATTGCTGATGATTATGTCGAAAAAGATTTCGGCAGTGGTTGCGTTAAAATCACACCAGCACATGATTTCAATGACTATGCTGTTGGCCAACGTCATTCACTTGCGTCCATTAATATTTTCACACCCGATGCACATATCAACGAAAATGCACCGAAAAATTATCAAGGCTTGGAACGGTTTGCCGCGCGCGAACAAATTATCAAAGATCTCGACGTTGTCGGCTTACTCGAAAAAATTGACAAACACATGTCAAAAATTCCACGCGGCGATCGCTCGGGTGTTGTCATCGAACCTTACCTGACCGAACAATGGTATATGCGCATGAAGCCGCTGGCAGAACCTGCCATTGCGGCTGTCGCAAATGGTAATATGACATTTGTCCCCGAAAATTGGAGCAAAACCTATTTCCAATGGTTAAACAACATTGAAGATTGGTGTATCAGTCGTCAGCTTTGGTGGGGTCATCGTATTCCGGCTTGGTATGATGAAGCAGGGAAAATTTATGTTGGCCATGATGAAGCGGATGTCCGTCAACGTCACCAACTCGATGCTACCATTAAATTACGCCAAGATGAGGATGTATTAGATACGTGGTTCTCATCCGCATTATGGCCTTTTTCAACGCTAGGTTGGCCAGAACAAACCCCAGATCTGCAAAAATTCTATCCGACCAGTGTGTTAGTCACCGGGTTCGATATTATTTTCTTCTGGGTCGCCCGCATGATCATGATGGGACTGAAATTCACCGGCCAAGTGCCGTTCAAAGAAGTTTACATTCACGGTTTGATTTGCGACGCCGACGGGCAAAAAATGTCAAAATCAAAAGGAAATGTCTTAGATCCGCTCGATTTAATTGATGGCATTAGTTTACATGATCTCGTTGAAAAGCGCACTTATGGTTTAATGCAGCCCGCCATGGCACAAAAAATCGAAAAAGCCACTACGAAGCAATTCCCTGAAGGCATTGCGGCACACGGTACCGATGCGTTACGTTTCACCTTCTGCTCCATTGCAACCTATGGCCGCGAAATTCGTTTTGATCTTGGCCGCTTAGAAGGTTACCGTAATTTCTGCAACAAATTATGGAATGCCGCACGTTACGTTATGATGAACACAGAAGGTCAAGATAATGGCATCGATAACAACAAGATGATGCTATCTTTACCTGATCGATGGATTTTGTCGCGTTTACAAACAACTATCAACGATATCCATGCGGCTTTTACCAGCTATCGCTTTGATTTAATTGCCCAAGCTATTTATGAATTCACCTGGAATGAATTCTGCGACTGGTATTTGGAATTATCCAAACCGATTTTACTCTCAGCGAATAGTACACCTGAAGAATTGCGTGGCACCCGACACACGCTTGTCAACGTACTAGAAACACTGTTACGCTTAATGCATCCATTAATGCCGTTTATTACTGAAGAGATTTGGCAACGTGTGGGTCCTTTAGCCGGTAAATCTGGCAACACCATCATGTTACAAGCCTATCCCCAAGTAGAAACCGCATTACAAAATGCCGATGTTGATACAGAAATGGAATGGGTTAAAAATGTCATTGTCGCTGTCAGAACTATCCGCAGTGAAATGAATATTGCCCCCGGCAAACCATTACCCATCTTATTTAACAAAGGTAATGAGCTAGATAAAAAGCGCTTCAATAACAATGAGCATTTGGTTAAGACATTAGGCCGTTTTGAATCGGTTATTTGGTTAAAAGCCGGCGATACGATTCCTGATTCTGCTACTGGCTTAGTGGGTAACTTAGAAATTTTAATCCCAATGGCAGGATTAATTGATAAAAAAGAAGAATCAGCACGGCTCAATCGTGAAATTGCCAAATTGGCAAAAGAAACAGAGCGCGCAGAAAGCAAATTGCAAAACCCGAGCTTTATTGATAAAGCGCCAAGTGATGTGGTTGCTAAAGAACGTGATAAGCTCATGGAATTGAAAGGAACCTTAGAAAAACTGCAGCAGCAATTGGAAAAAATTTCAAGTTTATAGAAGCGCAGCATGTCATGCTGGTGGACACGCTGCGCTTTGTCCACCCTACGTTGATTAGAGTAGAATCGTAGGGTGGACAAAGCGCAGCGTGTCCACCGGCTTTATGGAAATACCAAGATGGTGATCCATTCACATACCAGGGAGGAACGTGCATATGAGTTTAAGCATTCGAAGCGGCCTACACGAAGAACCCAGCAGAATCCAACAATTAAAATCTTGGCTGAAAAAACAAGCCACCTCGACACCATTCCAAGCTATTATCAGTACGACAGAAGGTCTTAGTCTAGGCACATCCGCATTAAATTTTTTCGATAAAATAACATCATTCACCAATATTTCCGGGGAAGCATTAGCCGCCGCAAGCTGGGCAAAGTATAGCGCCTCCGGAATGGTGACTATTATCATGGCTTATATGACATTTAAATATGTTCATACCAATATCAAAAACATGCATCAACACGGCCAACAAGTCAGCGATTTACAAGACACAACCGAAGAACTCACGACCCACATCACCGAATTAGAAAAAATAATGTTGCTTAACCATGAGTTCTCTAAACAACTACTCAAGGTATTAAAAGCACAAGCAGAAGATCCTAAACTTGTCGCTGCATTTGCTAATCTTGAAAAAGAATTAACAGCTGGCTTTGTTGCCATTCAAAATAAACCAAAAAAGCCTGTAAAAAAAGCGGCAGAATCAAAAGAAGAGGATGTGGTAGATCAAGATGATTTTGTAGTAGTTAGCGCACCAGCTCAGCCACCCGTGTCAACATCACATACTCGATCATTACTTTCGTTTTCACCACCACCGTCACCGGTAAGCCGCAGCCATGCGCATCGTTTTTTTACTGCAACGTCACCCAACCATGGGGCTATTGAATTGCAAAATCTCAACGTTCAAGTTGATTCAAGTGCGGAACACGTCAGTCATCGCGCAGTCGCACAATAATCGAGAGCGCAGCGTGTCCACCGTACAAGCTGGTGGACACGCTTGCGGAGTTTACCCCGTTATGCTTTTAAACGGGGCTTTGTCCACCCTACGATTCTATCTATTAATTATTAATATCTTCGCTATCATCAATCCGATTCGTTGAAATATGCATGACACCGCTAATTCTATCTGCTGGCAAATCGCGCAAATAAACAGAAAAATCCAACGTTGAATATTTTTCTTCGTACTCCGCAATACTCACCATAAAAAATGGCGTAAATTCTTTTTTATCTAACAATAATCTTTTTGAAAATCCAGTAAGGCATTCCAACTGCACGACATTGCAATCGCTTTTAATCGCAATCATGCCTAAATTGACAGTCACAATTTCCATCCAATACGAATAAACAATATGACAAATAATTTTTTTCATCGCAGATGCATCGTGCTGATATTTAGCAAGCAACGTTTGCAATCCAAAAAACTCACTCACTTCTTTTTTTAAATTACTCGTCTCATCCAACAGATCCACACACGCTGTAATTAAAATATCAGCGTTTAACATACTAACCTTGTCGGCTGTTGCAACACCGGCCGTAATGTGTGGATGACCATTATCATATGTTAATTCAAAATCACCTTGCGCAATTAAATTAGCATACTTCTGAATCCAGCGTTCTTTTTTACTTTGTGGAACGACGCAAATGATTTTGCTTTCATGATCAACAGGAATGTCATAATAAAATGGGAAATCAAAAAACAAATCATTTAATTTTTCTAAACACCCTTGCGATGCTTCTGCCACAGCGATTTTACTGGCATGTAATAAGCGGGAATGATGCGCCTTGTCATAATATTTGAGATTGTCCAAATATTCGATGAACTCGGTTTTCATAAGGCATCCTTCACTTTGAAAATGGACGGTTAGCCTATTATAAACCGAAATCCACAAAGATGCCGAATTTATCTAAAAAACCCTTTAAATATCATGTGATTAGAATGTGCTTCACGGCTTGATATTCCATTGCAAGCAGTCCCACTGCTCAGAAGACAATTTTTTCTCGAACACACATAATGCGCCTGTTGATATTTTAATCCGGTGTTTTGCAGAAAAAGTCGTAAAATCACCCGTTAAATACGGCGAAAATCGAGCAATGCCATTACTGGTGATAACTAAAATAATTTTTTCTGCATAATCACGTATGAGCTTAACAGAGAAATCCTGCCAGTTTTTAATGATGTCATGTGGATCCACTTTCCAGCCATTCGGTACTGTGGCTTGGGTTTCCCATGTGAGCAGTACCTCTGCACCTAACCTGGCAATGACTTTATCTTCTGGCTGATTCTCATCAGGACCATAATCAATTTCATTAAAAATCGAGAGCGCATCAGTCGGCAAGTTGGTTTGCATGGCAATCTGGGCTTGTTCCGCCGTTTGTATTGCGCGCTTTAGCGTTGAAGTAAAAATAACATCGGGAATCCAATTATGTTGTTTAAGATAAGCACCTAATTTCTGTCCCTGCAGCAGACCACTCTCAACCAAGGGTAAATCGGTAGTACCAACTCGTGTGACAATCTCGCCAGGTCTGAACGTGTTGCCATGACGAGCAATCAATAATCGCGTGGTCATATTGAGTCACTTCCTCGCTCACCCTGTTTGGCAATCAACTCTTCAGCACGGGCAATGTCTTCTGGGCTATCAATACCTGACATATTAGCACGACCCTTGAAATCAACTGGAACGCAGCGGATGGTATAACCGTTTTCTAATAGACGTAATTGTTCAAGCCCTTCTAATTTCTCAAATTTGCTTTCCGGTAGCGTAATGTATTTTTCTAGCATATCGAGAGAATAGCCATACAAACCAATATGCCGAAAAATAGGACTTTTATCGCTTTGTTTCCGCAAATCATTCTCTTTGCGCATGGCAGGAATAATATTTTTACTAAACCAATAAGCATTACCCGTTTGTTCATCAAAAGTCGCTGTGGTACCGCTAAACGGTGTGACTAGTTTGTTCTGTCGCAGCTTATCTAACTGTTCCCAAGTCAGTTGCGTCACGGGAGTAACGGCATCACAAGGTAATGCAGTAAAAGCCTCAATCATCGCTCGCAAAAAATCCGGCGGCGTTAATGGCGCATCACCTTGCATGTTGAGAATGAAATCAGGTTTGTCTTTCATCTGGCGCACCGCTTCCGCTACACGGTCTGTGCCGCTTGGAGATTCTGGTGGTGTCATTAATGAGGTAACACCCATCTCGTGACAGTGTTGCGTGATTCGGTCATCATCCGTAGCAACGACTACCGATACATTCTTTAACCCATCAGCTGCCGCCCTTGATAAACTCACGACACGTTGTAACATCGTTTGGCCACTGATCATCACCAACGGTTTTCCTGGTAATCGGGTCGAAGCATAACGAGCCGGTATAACAATCACTGTTTTCATTGCAAAATCCCGAGATTTAAAAAATTATTCCAGTATAGGTTCTAACGCATTATTATTTTCATAAAAAAAACACCTATCCGAAACATCTTTAATTTCTGGCAATAACTTAGAAACTGCTTCATGTCGTTGCATGAGTATTTCGATAGGCAAATGTCTTTTCGTTATTTTTTCTCTTTCTTGTGCACGTGAAATCGCAACTTCCTGATCACAGGTTAAAATATGTGTATCGATTTTATAGCCGAGCATTTTTGTATAACGTACAAATTGTAATGAATCGGATGTAGCAAATGATCTGATATAAATAATATTATATCGCGCAATGAAAGCCTTTAAGAGTATTTCATTTGCGAGTTGACGTGCGGGCAATTCCCAGCACTCAAATGCTTTGACAGGATTGATATGAGCGTCTTCTCGATACTGTGGAATGGCTTGCATCACCAAATCGGGGTCATGAAGAACAGCATCGATTGGCAGCTGTCCTTTTATTTTTAAGTGTTCATAAAGAAACGATTTTCCAGAACCGGGGCCTCCGCCAATTGCAAACAGCTTAGGCTCCGCTTGTTTCTTTTCATTGGCAGTCATGAGAAATTGATCTGTTATCTTTTCTCTAAGGAATTGATCTTCGACTTCTGGTAAAGAATCCAAACTCAGTAAACTTCTTAGATGTTCGATCATCTCTTGGGTTAGATTGTGGTTCATATATTACTCATTTTTAGGCCCATCATAATAATCTAAATCTACTGCTGCCGTCCATAATTAAGCACGGAGTTCTTAATAGTTTGTTAATAATCTATCCTCATAATACTCCCCTATTAATATCGCCAGCAGGAACCATTTACATGCCAACCCCTCTAGTCTCGCTATCTGGCAAAAAACCAGAAGATCAAGTCATCTTATCCGTTCAAATACAGAATCAACATGACCGTGCACTAGAAGAGGGTACTCTAGCAGTTCATACGCCAATCAGCTCTACTTCAAGCACCCCACTAACACCAGATACATCGACAGAAAAATTTTTTCGTGAGCTACACGGATCCTACATTGCAAGCACACCCATAGAAAAATGCGGTTTAAATTACTTCCTGAAAAAGCTAGGCAACGTTGGCGCTCTCTCAGCACCTTTATATTCCGCTTCGAATAAATTTATTATTAACACCGTTGCTTGGTGGCGCATTACGGGAAATCCCTGGCTCGCCATTGGCCTCTCCGCTGGCGGTGCCATCAGTAACGCTATCGTACAATACCACTTCAGTGCCAAAGGTTTTCTTGGCAGCAAAGAACTGATACATCTATGTGACGAAGAAAGACCTAAAACAACAGCGCAATATGCCAAAGACGAAGCGCTAGCTGTTTTATTGTGGCTGTCATCCGTAACGGAAGGTATTGAGTTTGGCTTTGGTACATTTACCATCGGCGAAGTATTTGGCTGGGGAATTGCAGCAAAATCGGCTGCAGCAGCCACTGCATTTATTGCAAGACAACGCAAAACACTCATTGGTGATGGTCATCGTCATTGGATGGAACATGTTGCCAATGGTGCACCACGATTCGAAGAATTATGGGCTGGTTGGTTCGCCATAAAATTCACAAACCCTTTACCTTGTGTATTGGATTTCGATTATATCATCACCAAGTTTCAACCGAATTTCGAATCACTCTTACATACCGCGGCAGTGAAAGCCGTGCTCAACCAAGATCTTGGCTGGTCATTCTCTCAATATGTCATTCCCGCCATTATTGCCGGTAGTGGCGAATTCTTTTTACAAAAAGGATATGACCAACAATTTATGTTGGAATATCAAAAAGATTTATCTACCCAGTTAGACGCGATGCGAGAAGAAGCACGCTGCATGCGCACAAGTGGCAAACCAGTACGTTTAACGTGGGTGATTGATAAGTTACTGACTTTCTATAATGCCGCGTTAGGCAATGTGGTAAATGGTCGCATACTCACTGAGCCACTTGGAATTTTATTCTCGCCTGCGTTTTTACAGCCGCTACTCAAAATTGCTGGTAATGGCGCGATGGGTTATGAAGCAGGACAAAAATTGGTTGAATTAGGTGCGCCCATATTACGAGAACTGGGTCTTGAATCTGCAGCAGATGGCTTAAAAGGCAATGCAACACCCGCAACAATTTCGGTGATCACCGTTGCTGTGCTTGCGGCTGTTGTTTCTTATAAATCTGGTTATGATAAAACACTGCATGGCAAGCCAGTGGGTGCCAAAAAAGAATTGGAAGCGGTCTATGGCAACGGTGTTAATCTCACGGGTATGTCTGGCACTGCAATTACTGCGAGAGCATACGGTTATGGTAGTTATGTCTCTGGATGGGCTAGTAGTGTAAAAAGCGCTGCATTCACACTCTTTAACGCCTTGGGTCGTCAGGATTTAGATGCGCTGGATGATCGCTACCATAAGCAGGTAGATGAAGAAAAAGCTCAACAACTAACAAGACAAAAATAACTTTATGTTTACTCCTCCCTTCTCCCGCTTGCGGGAGAAGGGTTGAGGATGAGGGTCTTTATGATGGCACATTTTCTACTAAGAAATTTGCCATGCAATAAACCCTCACCCTAACCCTCTCCCACAAGTGGGAGAGGGGATAGTTGTTTTATGTTTACTTCTCCCTTCTCCCGCTTGCGGGAGAAGGGTTGGGGATGAGGGTCTTTATGATGACACATTTTCTACTAAGAAATTTGCCATGCAATAAACCCTCACCCTAGCCCTCTCCCACAAGTGGGAGAGGGGATTATTTATTTTTTTTGATTTATTCAACTTCTTCAATAAATCCTTGCCGCTTCACAACAGTGTCTAGCTCTTGCAAACACGCCAGCAACTCTTCAAGCTGATGGAGTGGCCACATGTTTGGACCATCCGAAGGCGCTTGATCTGGATTGGGATGGGTTTCCACAAATAAACCAGAAATACCTGCCGCCACAGCTGCTCTTGCTAATACCGGCACAAACTGACGCTGACCACCTGATTTAGAACCTTGGCCACCAGGCAACTGCACCGAGTGAGTTGCATCAAATACAACAGGGCATTTCGTATCACGCATCACTGCAAGTGAACGCATATCCGATACTAAATTGTTATAGCCAAAGCTCACACCACGCTCACACACTAAGATTTGTTTATTCCCCACTTCCTCTGCTTTCTCAACGACATTTTTCATTTCCCACGGTGAGAGAAACTGGCCTTTCTTGATATTAACAGGAATATTTTGACGGGCAACTTGCTGAATGAAATTCGTTTGGCGGCACAAAAATGCGGGTGTTTGCATCATATCCACTACACTCGCGACTTCATGAAAAGGGGTATCTTCATGCACATCGGTTAACACCGGCACCTTCAGGGTTTTTTTTACTTTTTCTAAAATTCGTAAACCCTCTTCCACACCCAAGCCACGAAAACTTTTGCTGGATGTGCGATTGGCTTTATCAAAAGACGATTTATAAATAAAATTCATGCCTAAGCGTTGCGTGATTTCACGCAACCGTCCAGCCGTGTCCAAAGCAAATTGCTCACTCTCAATCACACAAGGGCCTGCAATTAAGAAAAAAGGTTTATTCAAGCCAATTTCAAAATTACAAACTTGCATGCGTCTTCTCCTGATAGTCTTTGGCTGCTTGTACAAAACCCGTAAACAAAGGATGGCCATAACGTGGCGTTGATGTAAATTCAGGATGGAATTGACAGCCGACATACCAAGGATGATCCGACAACTCAATCATTTCGACTAAATTGCCTTGCGCCGAACGACCAGAAATTTTTATGCCAGCCGCTTCAATCGCTGGTAATAACGTATTATTCACTTCATAACGATGACGGTGACGCTCAACAATAGTGTCTTTGCCGTAAAGACGTTTCACTAACGAACCTTCCGTCAAGCGACAAACTTGACCGCCTAAACGCATAGTTCCACCTTTATCCGAATCTTCATGGCGTATTTCAACTTGGCCTGTATGATCTACCCACTCCGTCACAAGCGCGATCACTGGATACGGTGTTTCTTTGGCAAACTCAGTACTATTTGCATTAGGCATATTGGCTTTATGACGCGCATATTCAATCAGCGCAATCTGCATACCTAAGCAGATGCCAAGATAGGGAATATTATTTTCGCGTGCATATTGTGCTGCTACTATTTTTCCTTCTACACCACGCTTACCAAAACCGCCCGGCACCAAAATCGCATCCATGCCTTTCAGCAATTCAACACCGCGTTTTTCAATTTCTTCGGAATCGATATAATTGATGTTGACTCGTGTACGCGTTTGAATACCCGCATGGGTTAATGATTCTGAAAGTGATTTGTAAGACTCCGTCAAATCCATGTACTTACCAACCATGGCTATCGTTACTTCCCCATCAGGATGACGATAGGCATCAACGACATGCTCCCATTCGCTTAAATCAGCCGGTTTGGCATCAATGCCTAACATTTCAGTCACAATCTCATCTAAATCTTGGGCATGCAGTTCGCCAGGAATTTGGTACACAAAATCCACATCCATCAACGGAATCACGGCACGTTTTTCAACGTTGGTAAACAAGGCTATTTTGGAGCGAGCACTGTCTTGCAATGGGCGATCACAACGACATAATAAAATATCCGGCTGAATACCAATCGAGCGTAACTCTTTTACTGAATGCTGAGTTGGTTTTGTTTTAATTTCACCGGCAGTTTGAATATAAGGCACTAATGTTAAATGAATGAATAATGCATGCTGACGACCTAACTCAACACGCATTTGACGAATCGCTTCGAGAAATGGCAGAGACTCAATATCACCCACGGTGCCACCAATTTCCACCATGGCAACATCTATATCGCCCGCACCTTCGATAATACAACGCTTAATTTCATCAGTAATATGCGGAATAACCTGAACAGTGCCGCCCAAATAGTCGCCGCGACGTTCATTGCGGATAACATTGGCATACACCCGGCCGCTGGTAAAATTATTCGCTTT
>JABDGK010000015.1 GCA_013286085.1 Gammaproteobacteria bacterium
GATCGGTATGCTGCGCATGACAGATGAATCGGGTCCGGACGCAAAAATTCTGGCCGTGCCTGTCGATAAATTATTAACACGTTATCATAACGTACAAAAACCCGAGGATTTAGGTAAAGATTTTCTGGCATCGATTGAGCATTTCTTCCAGCACTATAAAGACCTTGAAGTGGGTAAATGGGTCAAGACGAATGGTTGGGATACTGTCGATGCAGCAAAAGCAGAAATTCTTGCTAGCGTGAAACGTTACGAGACAGCGGGTACAGTGGCTTAATATTAGAAATGAAAAAGGGTGGTCATCATGACCACCCTTTCTTACCTACCCTGGGCTTCCAGCCCTTCCTGCCAGTCCTTGGCGGACTATCCATCGAGGTATCAGTCCATGTTACCGGTCCCTTACCCTCATCCTTGAATGAAATTCATCATAGCAAAAGCTAAGGGTGCTACAACCAGAGTGATGGTATTACAAGGTATTATTGGTGTATTTATTTGCAATAGCATATGTAAATTTATATATAAATCATATAGTTATATAAATTAAAGGAGAAAAAGCTGCTTTTTAGATGAGATATATCTTACGTAACATGTAGGCAATATCTCACAAAACACTAAGAGAAATAGCATACCAAAGCAGCGGTTATTTTGATTGAAAAAGAAAGCGTAAGCGTGCCAAGTCTTAAATTTTATTGCGGCCAAATTGGCTTAGCCAGCGTTGCAATGCAGATCCAAAGTATAGGCTGATCATGGAGGTGCCAAAGATCATCAGTGCTAGATAAATAGGTACGAGCCCCACTGTGAGAATATGCCACTCTTTTGCGTAATGGTTGCTCCACGTTAAGACAGAGGATATGGAAAAGGGGAGTATTTTATCTGATACCAGCACGTAATAAATGCAATATACCGCAATAGAGAGGCATAGAATGCCGCCGATAGTGAGGGAGCTATTTTTGGTTGTTTTTTTAAACACGACAATGTCCACTAAATTCTTTAAATTGTGGGCCATTGTAGAGAGGTTTGCTTAAGAGAGAATTAAGAGGCGCAAATTTTTGCAAGTCGTTGTCCCATTTGGATATTTGCATTTGCTATGGCGGTAGGTTCCCATACAATTTTCCCCTGTGGGAAGAGCAGGATAGCGGTTGAGCCCAGTTTGAAATACCCTAATTCGGCACCGCGGGCCAGTTCAATCATGTTATTGCCGGTGATTGGGTATCTATCGTGTTGTATCGTGCGGGATGGTAATGGTTTGCCCCATGCCGTGTTGATGCTGCCAACCAGCATGGCGCCCACTAAAATAACAGCCATAGGGCCGAGCGCAGTATCAAACAGACAGACGAGACGTTCATTGCGTGCAAAAAGCTGCGGCACTTGTTCCGCAGTGCGTTGGTTTACTGAAAAGAGCTTGCCAGGTATATAAATAGTTTCTCGCAACTTGCCTTGCATTGGCATGTGTACACGATGATAATCTTTTGGCGACAAATAAATAGTCGCAAAATAACCATCATGAAATTCATCGGCTAATTGTTCTTGACCACCTAATAAAGCAGATAAAGAGAAGTCAAAACCTTTGGCTTGAAAGAGTCGATCTTTTTCAATATTGCCAATTTGACTGATGCAGCCGTCTGCTGGAGAGATAATAGCTTCGGGTTCTTCTGCGATGGGACGTAAGCCAGGCTTTAATTGTCGTGTAAAAAAACTATTAAAGTCAGGATAGTCGGCGATGTTGCTAGATAATGCAGCCGTTAGATCGACTTGATAGCGCTTGATAAAATAACGAATTTGCCAATTTTTAAGCCAAGACCAGCGACGTGATCCAAGCCAGCCGGCGAGTCGGGTGAGCGTACGCTGGGGCGCTAGATATTGAATCAAAGTGCTAAACTGTATTTTTATCATCGCTATATGCTACATGCAAAAAAGAGCCGCATTGTAACGCAGTTAGGGTTGTTTTTGAAATGATATAAGGCAATTTATGCGGTTCTATCTCGAATAGCATCAATAATAGTATCGAGATGTTGCTCACCATCCAGCTGTCTTACTTGCCCAGTGGGTGAGATGATAAAAGTCGTTGGCAGGGTCGTAATCATACTGTGATCAATATAGCGATCGAATGGATTGTTGTGTAGAAGTAAAAAATTCATTTGATGATTTTCAGCAAACTGTTGTTGTTCTTGGTCAGACAACGCATCGTAATTGATAGCAAAGAAAATTGCCGGCAATGTTTGGATGGCTTCAGCCACTTTGTTGAGTTCAGGAATTTCACGGGTGCAATAATAACACCACGAGGCCCAGTAATTAATAATAATCCATTTGCCAGGATGTGCCGAGAAATGGTGTGGTTTGCCATAAATATCGTAAGCATTTAATTCTGTAGAGGCAAATAAAGGTGATGATAGCAGTAAGCTCATGAAGACGATTGTGTGCAATAAAATATTTTTACAGTGCATGCGAACAGCCTCATTAAGTTATCAGTAGTCCCAAGAAAGCAGTGAAATCATTCGCATTTCCGCATACACTAAATCAGTATTGTTAACGATAAATTGTAAGAGGGATCGCTATGCTAGTCAAAGCCATTGTGGTGCTGTTTCTGTTAATTATTTTGTATAGCTTGGGCAGCGCATTATTTTATTTGGTGAGAGATAAAGGATCTGATTCAACACGGGTTGTCAAAGCGTTAACCTGGCGTATTAGTTTATCGATGTTATTGTTTGTGCTTTTATTAATTGCATTTTCGTTGGGATGGATTACTCCACATTCAATTTAGGATAATAAAAATAACTATGCAATTTATCCACCAACTTGAGTTTGGACTGCGTAAAGCAATGCGCCATCGTGCGGATTGGCACCGTCTGTTGTATCTGGTGATTGTGGCAACCATCGCAGTTTATGCCGCAAGTTATTTACAGATTGCAGAGGGATATTGGGTTCTCATTGCGGCTTTATTCGGGTTCGGATTGAGTACGCATTTTATTTTCTATCGTGCATTCCTCGTATTTATTGGGATTGGTGTGATCAGCGCGTTAGGCGTGCTGATTGCCAGTCTGCTTGCGAAACATGTATTTTTGTTGGCGTTGTTTTTGTTGCTAACAACCTGGCTCACTATCTATGCGGGGTTGTTGTATGCCAGCGTTTGGGGGTTGGGATTTGCGGCGAATGTTTCTATCATGTTAGCAGCCAGCGTGCCAGTGAGCATGATGGATGCCATACAACGTTTTTGGTGTGTTCTACTCGGATTTTTGATCGCGTTTATTATACGGTTTGTATTTATTCGTGATCGTTCGCAAGCTGTGATGCGCATGAAGCTAGCCTATAGTCTTTATCGATTAGCACAGTTAGGGCGCGTTATTTTTTCTGCTTATATCACGCATAATTATGCTGATGAACATTTTAGTCATGAAAAAAATCTTCATCTGAAGCGTTGTCGGTATTTGTATGAAATTGATCAGGCGCGGCAATTGTTAACAACGTTCACTGGTAAACGTCGTGAGCAATTTTCAGAATTAATTAATCTCATCGAATGCAGCTATGAAATGTTACAATCTATCAGTTTGCTCATTTATCGTGTTGATGATCATTCCACATTTGCTGTAGCCGATAAAGAATTGATAACTATTTCTAGTAGTATGGTAAAAGAATTTGATTTATTGGCGGAGCAATTGCAGCAACGCCGTGTTGTGGCTGCTCAGCGCTCGACTATATTGAATGAAAATATTTACGAAATGGAAGAAATACACTGCTCTGTTTTACAAGTGGTTGCGAGCGAGCCATTAGTATTTATGATTTTCATACAAGATATGTATGGGCTTGATAAGATCATGACGCAGCTATTTGGTGCGATCCTGAGGTTGGTGTCACGATGACGATAGAATCCATGGTAGCAAGGCGTGCGCTAGGAACAGCATTCGCTATTTGTATCGCGGTGATTGTTGATAGATATGCATCGACACTGCAAACTGGCTGGGTGCCGTTAGTCGCGATGATGATTATGCAGTTGACTATTCGTGTTAATTTACGGCTCGTATTAGAGCGCACATTGACGGTGTGTTTTGCCATATTTTTTATTTCAATGCTATTGAGTTGGCTGCAACCAGTCTATCAAACAATTTTTATTGTTTTATTGTTTTGTATGATGTGCAGTGTGCATGGGTTATTTGTCACGAAAGATAGGCTGTTTTCTGTATGGTTGATGGTTGCAGCGGTTGCCCTTATTTTGTTGGTGCCCTCTCTGTCTTCTCAGCATTTGTACGAGCGCATGCATGATGTGGTGTTAGGTGGTATCGTGGGTATATTATCGAGCATGATAATCTGTCCTGGCCGACCAGAGGTGGATTTTCGGCGAGGCGTCATCCCTGTACTGCATGCGTATAGTGATTACCTTGTAGCTATTTCTGCATTACTTTTTCGTGTTTCTCATGCAGATGAGGTGGTGCAACAAAAAAAAATAGTGGTTGAACGCGTGTTGCAAGAACAACGGGCTTTTTTTCCAGCATGGGTTTATGAATTTGGTTTTAATCCGGAGTTACAGCAAGGTCATCGACATTTTCTCATTCGTGTTGAACAAATGGGGCAAGTGTTGTTTGCGATGCATCAAGTTGCACGTCATCCGATTGATTTGGCTTTGTTGAGTGAATTTCAACAAGGGTTACAACAGGCTGTTGAACAGTTACAAGGTATGTTGGCATTGTTTGTTGCACGTCTTGAATTACAAAAAATCGCGCAGCCACTCGAGGATTTTGGTAAGGATTTGCTATTACTCGAAGAAACGTATCGTCAAGTCATTCGCGTGCCATTGGAAGCGTTGGACTTGTCGCAAGATTATATTGATATTGCCGCTTTTATTTATGATTTAAAAGATTTGTATCGGTTGACAGTGAAGTTGGCTGAGGCGTTGCGGTGATTTTATGTTACCGAGCCGCGACCGTCAGGGAGTGTCCTGGATTCACCGGTAACGCTCCCTGACGGTCGCGGCTCGGTATTATGCTCACAATTTTTTATTCATCAAGACTGGTGACAACTGGACGCTCAGTTAAACTGGTTTCACCCGTGTAGAGTTTTTCAGCTCCCCACTCTGTCCATGAGCCGTTATAGACAGCATTTTGAGTATTGCCAAGCAGATCAAGCGCAAAATTTAAGACAGCAGCAGTGGTGCCAGATCCGCAGCTTGTTACAATGGGTGCGTTAAGATCTGTACCGATGCCAGCAAATTGTTGGCGAATTTTTTCGAGTGGTCGCCAATAGCCGTTTTTATCAAACATCGTTGTGTAGGGAAATGAAAAACTTTCTGGTATGTGTCCTGCTCGTAAACCGGTAGTGCTTTCAGGTCCGCCTGCATAGCGCACAGCGTGACGCACATCGACGACTTGTTCTTTAGGATTCGCTAGGTTGGCTTTCATATCGGCAAGTGTACGCACATATTGCGGTTGAAAATGCGCAGTATACTGTTTGGGTGTCACGGTGCTTTCGCCTGATTCCAGTTTACCACTATACGTATTCCAGGCATGTAAACCGCCATCTAAAATATACAGTAGCTGTGGATTGTGTCCAAAGGTTTTTAATAACCAGAGGGCTCGACAGGATGTATGTAGTTCGCTGTTGTCATAAAAAATAATTTTGTAATCGTTACGAATGCCAAGCTGGCTTAATTTTTCACTTATCGCTTTTTCATCGCGCAAAACCATATTGCGATGCGCCGCTTCAGGATTGGGATCTGTCAATGCACGTATATCAAAAAATTGTGCGCCTGGAATGTGGCTTGCAATAAATTCTTGTTTGCCATCGCGCCCTGCTGATGGCATATGCCAGCTCGCATCGACAATAATGAGCGACTTTTGATTTTTACGAAATTTATCTAGTTGCGCAGCATTGATTAACCAGGGCATAGAATTTACTCATTAAAAAAAACAATTTTAATAGGAATTAGACTTATTTAAAACCCCTGCGTGATTTTAATTCAGTATGACGCTCAGTATTCACAGATTGAGGTGTAATTAGCGCTTTTGCTGATGATTTTTTGCCCCAGGTGTAGCGTTCATAGGTGATAACGGCGGCAATATCCGCATCAGAAAGTTGGTCTTTGAAGGCTTGCATCGGTGTGCCAGGCTTGCCATTTAAGATACGTTGGATGTTGATTTTAGCGGGACCGGCAACAATGACACTGTGTTGTAAGGGTGGAAAAATAGGGCGAAGGCCACTGCCATTCAGTTGATGACAACCCGCACAATTATCGGCAAATACTTGTTTGCCTTGTGCTAAGATGGCCGTGAAATCGCGTTGATTGGCCGCATAACTTGTCGATGTAATCCATGTGACCAATATAATGGTGATTGCACGGCTTGCTAGCCGTAAGCGAAACAAGTTAAATTGTACACGCATTTCGCGCTGTCCTTGGCCGAATCAAAACAATAAACTACAACGAAAAAGTATAGGTAGCAACCATATGTCTGATAAAGAAACGAATACGCTGAGTAATGCAGAGCTGTCTGCTGATTTAGTTCGTGAGTTATTAAAAGATCGTCGACGTGATAGACGCTGGCGGAACTTACGGTTTTTCGCGGGATTTTTTGTGTTTGTTTTTATCGTGTGGAGTGTATTTTCGAGTGGGCATCCAGACACAGAAGAAGGTGAAGGTACCGATTATGTTGCTTTGATTCGTTTAGATGGCATGATTGCGCCGGGAGCGAGTTTTTCTGCGGAGAAAGTCGTGCCAGAGTTGCGACAAGCGTTTGCCGACAAAAATGCCAAAGGCGTTATCTTGGATATTAATTCGGGTGGTGGAACGCCTGTGCAAGCATCCATTATTCACGATGAAATTCTGCAGTTAAAAAAGAAATACAATAAAAAAGTCGTGGTTGTTGGCGAAGATACGTTAGCATCCGGTGCTTATTTTGTTGCGGTGAGTAGCGATAAAATTTATGTGAATCCGAATACGGTAACGGGATCCATCGGTGTCATCATGGAAGGGTTCGGGCTGACTGATTTAATCAAAAAGGTGGGTGTTGACCGTCGTGTTTATAAGGCGGGTGACAACAAAGATCGCTTAGATCCATTCTTACCAGAAAGTCCAGCAGACATTGCAAAAATTCATTCCGTGGTGAGTGAAGTGCATACGAATTTCAGTGACGCTGTTATGGCGGGTCGCAAGGGCAAGTTGCAAGGTGATCCGAAAGAATTATTTTCTGGGGATTTTTGGACGGGACAAACCGCTGTTAAACTCGGTTTGGCAGATGGCTTTGGTAATTTATGGGATGTCATGCAAAGTGAGTTTCATGTTTCTCGTTACAAAAATTACAGTGGCATGGGTGGTTTGTTGAAGTCGCTTGCGAATCAAGTGGGTTCGACGTTGAATTTGCCATTACAACGTGAGCAGTTGGGGTTGGTAGCGAAGTTGTAATAGTGGTGTAGCCCGTATGGAGCGCAGCGTAATACGGGATTTTGGCGCATACCATCCCGTATTACGCTGCGCTCCATACGGGCTACGTCCTTAACGATATGGATTTTCGTTTTTATAGTTGTGTTTTGGTCGTGATGAATAGGGATGGCGGTAATTAGAAAACGCCGTCTCATCTTTAAATGACGCTTGGTTTGCAACAGGTTGCGTTGCTGCTGGAATAGGGCAGGCATCTTCAAACACAGGGATAACAATGCCATTGCCCATGGTGTAACGTGAAACAACATTCGGTGAACCAAAGAAGTAAATACTGCTGTTATCCATCGCATTAGCAAATAACTTTTGTACTGCATGCACATTTGCATGTGAGTAATTGCGGGTGCGAATATATACATTATTTGTCCGCAAATACTTGCCTTCAAAGCGTGCTGTCCCACTCACTTCTGCATCAATATTATTAGCAGTACCCGCTAAACCAACGCGAGCGCTGTCGTGAACATTAATGTAAATACCATTACTGCTAACCCAGTAGAGATAGACACGGCTAGTGTTGTATACATTGATTTTACGGAGGTTGACGTTCCCCGCAATTCTCATTAAGCCAGAGCCGTAGGAAATCACATCGAGACCATCGGTATCGGCGCCAATGATATTTAAATAGCCGGTCCCTTTTTTCATAATATGGCGAACACCCACGCGGCCACTGACATTGACATTGCCATTGCCCGAGGCGTTAATATCAACAGTAGGTGAGTAAGCGCCAATGACAGAAACAGTGCCGGTACCTGTTTGGGCAATTGAGTTGAGTTGCATGTTTCCAGTTAATAAAACATTATTGCTGTTGGTTGATTTAATGTTAAGGCCATAGCTCGTAATTTCTTTCCCTTCAATTAAGCCAGTACCATTTGCTTTTAAGCCATTCAAATCATGGATGCCGATACGGACAATGACATTATTTAAGTGATTGCCGCATCCGCCCGTGCATTCGCTAGCAGGATGGATATAAAGTGTATTGCCGCGGATATCGACAGACGTGTGACGCGCTTCTGTATTGGGGCCTAATACATACACGCTATTGTGGAGTTGGTGACCATAAATTTGTACTTTATAAGGACCATCCACCGCGATATTGGTGAAATCCGGGACGCGAACAACCATGGCTGTGATGGCGCGCGAGGCGGGTGCTGTTGTTTCAAATTCGTTGAAGTTTCTGGGTTCATCGGTGAAAAACCATTTGTCAGCACAACTTGTCCAAACATTTGGGTCTACGTTGATGTGATGTATCCAATTCTCTTGAGATAAATCATTGCGGACTTGCGCATTGTAATAGCGGCTGCTAGTGCTTGCGCAGCTCATTAAGAATAGTGATGTAATACAAGCAATCCCAAGCAAGATGTATCTTTTCATAGTATCCCTCTATGTCGAGCCAGCAATGCAATAGAATTTAACACAGAATCTGTTGTAGTTGTAGCCCGTATGAAGAATCGCCGGGTGGACAAAGCGCAGCGTGTCTACCAACAGTATGCGGTGGACACGCTGCGCTTTGTCCACCCTACGATTTTATTAATATGTATAGATGGCCGGATACAGGCTCATTATTTTGTTGGCGTGTGATGACCTCTTGGTAATGCACAGGTTTTAAGTTGAATTGTATCGCGAGTGATTCGAGGTAGGTTTTTTGATGAGAAAAACGCCCAGATTGGTTCATTGTATATTCAGGTTGTGTCGTAATCTCGGTGTTAAAAATAAAATAACCACCGGGGCGTAATGCTTGACTGACTAATTTAAAAATGGCGGTGAGATCGCCAATATAAACCAATGCATCACCGGCGATCACCAGATCATAGCAAGCCGTTTTGTCTTGAAGAAAGGTGGTGATATCCACATCGACAAGTTTATCGTAAATGTGTTTATTCGCGGCAATTTCCAGCATATTTGGCGAAAGATCAACACCGGTAAGTGTGTTTGCTACGGACTTGAATGGTTCGCCACAAAGTCCGGTGCCGCAACCGAGATCGACAATATCCCAGTATGCGGATGAAGATTTGCGAACCGCTTGCATGGCCTCCCAGAAGAGTGTGGGAAGGTGATAATCTAAACTCTGTAATAAATGCGGCTCATAATGATCAGCATAGGCATCAAAAAGAGTTTTAATGTATTCCGGTGGTGAGGCATGCAAGCGTTGATTTTGTGACAACATTTGCACTGTATATGCTATCGATTTATTATTGGGTTCCAAACGCAAGGCTTCTTTAAAATGGTGCAGCGCATAGCTGATATGATTCTTTGCTAAAAAAGCCACGCCAATATTATTATGCAAAGAAAAATCATTTGGATCAATTTGCAATGCGCGTTGATAATATTGAATAGCACTGTCTGTGAAGCCTTGTTGCATGTTAATCACGCCGATATTAAATAAAATTTGCGTGTCAGCAGGTGAGAGCTTTAATGCTTTTAAATAATGTGTTTTCGCTTCATTTAGTTGCCCCATTTTTAAATAACACGTCGCTAAATTAGTTTGCGTTTCAATGTGATGGGGGTGAAGTTTTTCTATCGATAGAAAATAATGTAGCGATTCTTTGAGTCTTTCTTCTTGAAATAATAAACAACCTACTTGAAAACAGGCAGCAGCGTGATCAGGCACTGCGGCAATTAATGTTTGGTAAATATCAATGGCAGCTTTACGTTCGGAATTTTTTGTGAGTGCTAAACCGAGATTGTAATAAGCATCAAAATAGTTGGGTTGCTTTTCAATTGCAGTGCGATAGCAGTGAATTGCCTCAGTTAATTTATTTTCGAGAGCATATACTGTGCCTAAGTTATTGATGGCAGTTGCATAGTTGGGTTGCAGTGTGATGGCTTGTTTTAAAGTGTTTTCGGCATCCGTAAATAATCCTTGTGATTTGTATGCATTGCCCAAATTCAAGTAGAGAGTGGGATTCGTCGCGTCATATTGAATGGCTTTTTTAAAATACGTGATGGCATTAGCAAAATCAGCATGTTGAGCGTAAAGCATAGCAAGATGATGGAGTGCTTCAATGTTGTCGGATTGTTTGTCTAGAATTTTTAGGTAGCCATCACGTGCAGCAACAATATTACCCGCTTGATGAAGAGCGAGTATGGCGGAGATATCATGAGTAGGATTTTTCATGCGAAATCTTTATGCATTTCAATATGAGGAATGCCATCTTCATCATAGACATCGCCGACTGCTTGAAAACCAAATGACGCATAAAATGCTTTCAAATAGAGTTGTGCGGAAATAATAAGCGGTGTTGTGTTGTTCTTGTTTTTTAAATAGTGAAAAGTTTGCTTGATAGCCTCTCTGCCTAATCCTTTGCCGCGCATGTCTGTTGCCGTTGCAACACGGCCAATACTGATAGCATTAGGATAGGATATATTAACAGGTAATAAGCGCAAATAGGCGCAGAGCTTGTTATTGATTTTGCCAAGCAAGTGCAAAGATTGTTTATCTTTGTAATCAATGTCAGGATAGATGCATTGTTGCTCAATAATAAAAATAGATTGGCGTAGTGCTAATATGTCATACACTTCTTGTGCTATTAGTGCATCAAAAGCACGCCAGTTCCAAGTGATTGTGTCATCATTCATGGTCTTTCTTCTCATTAGGCGGTATGTTCATTATAATTAACCATTCGTGAGTAGTCATTTTAAGGGCTTCTTGGAAATGAGACAATCGATTCATGCAGTCACTTCGCCAATAGAGGCGCGTGTTGTTATTCCCGGCTCAAAAAGTATCACTAACCGTGCATTGTTATTAGCAGCGTTGGCGGATGGCGTGTCAGAATTATGTGATATGTTAATTAGTGATGATACGTTGGCATTTGTGAATGCATTACGGCAATTAGGCATTTCCATCCAGGTTGATGCAGAAAAGCATTCTTGTATTGTCGCGGGTGGTCAAGGTAGTTTCCCCAAAAAAAACGCAACGATTTGGTGCGCAGATGCGGGGACCGTTTTGCGTTTTTTGTTGGCGGCATGTTCCATCGCGCCCGGAACGTATGAGTTTGATGGGTCGGAGCAATTGCGTCAGCGACCGATAGCCGCCTTGTTGCGAACCTTATGCAGCCAAGGTGCGACAATACAACCAGAGTATGCTGAAAAAATGCCATTTACTTTGTTAGGTAGTGAAGGGTTGTTGGGTGGTGAAATTGAAGTAGATGATTCAGAAACCAGTCAATTTTTATCAGGTTTGTTGATGGCAGCACCTTTTGCAAAAACCCCCGTTGTATTAAAAACAAAAAATTTAGGTATGCACTCGTATGTCAGTATGACGTGCACCATGATGGCAGATTTTGGTGTGTTAGTGCGGCGTATGCATCATGGCAGTTACCGTGTGCTCTCGCCCCAACGTTACATGGCGCGTGATTATCGCATCGAGCCGGATTTATCGACTGCATCGTATTTTTTTGCAGCCGCAGCAGTGACGGGTGGCACTGTGACCATTCAAGCGATTGACAGAAGAAATTCATTGCAAGGCGATATTAAATTTCTTTCCACCTTAGAAAAAATGGGTTGTGACGTTATCGAAAAAGCGGATGGATTGACCGTGAAGGGTCCTGCTGTGTTGCAAGGTGTGAGTGTGGATATGCGTGATTTTTCAGATACGTTTATGACACTGGCAGCGATTGCTGCATTTGCAGAAACGCCGACTATCATTACCAATATTGGCCATACACGCTTACAAGAATCCAATCGCATTACAGTCATGCGAAAAAATTTAGAAAATTTACACATTAAAGTTGAAGAAGGTGATGATTGGATTAAAGTCTATCCTAGTATACCTGTAGCAGGTGTTGTTGATAGTCATCATGATCATCGTGTTGCAATGGCATGTTCGTTAATTGGTTTGCGTGTGCCCGGTATTGAAATTGATGATGCAGAATGTGTTGCAAAAACGTGCCCGGAATTTTTTACGATGTGGGAAAGCTTAAACAAACGGATTAATTAATTCTAAGGGCATAGGCTAGCATTATATTACAATTAGCGAAATCAGCGATAAAAGATGACAAACCCTGTATTTTGATCTAATATAATACAAATTTACGAATAATAGATGATAACAAGACATCTTAAAACGTGGAGTATCAGTATGAATAGTCACAATAATGCAACACAACCTACTACTGTTTTACCTGCTAGCAAGAAAGGTAAAAAGCGCCTGCGCGATGAGTCTGATGAGCCTACAGTAACACACAGTGACTATGTAGAACTAATGTATGCGGTGTTGGAGTTGGTTAAGCAGGATGGTCAAATGCAACAATTGATAGCTCGGCAGCAACAAATGCAAGCGCTACAAAATAAGCTGATTTTTCTGCAAATACAGCGCTTGGGTCACCTCGAGAGTATGCTAGCTACGAAACAACAGTTGCCGCTTCCTGGTAATTCTCTAGGATTATTACCAAATCCATCTGCACAACCAGGGTCATTGACTCCACCATTAATGCATCGTTTTTTTTCGCCGCTGCCTGACGCCAGCAACGATAACACCTTGGCCTGGCCAGTCTCTGCTGTGCGGCCAATGTCACCAGGCTCTTAGTTACTGTTTTTTGCCAGTCAACGCATGTTTGGTGGACACGCTGCGCTTTGTCCACCCTGTGATTCTACAAATCACAACAATTCCGAGCTATACGTCATCATTAACGGCATATCATTGTGTGCAATTAATTTCGGAATAAATTTTTCATCGCGAATCACGAAATGTGGTTCTTGATTGTAATGCATTTGTTTGGCATCGCTCACATGAAATGCATAACTCCCACCGAGCGGTGCTTGGAAATGCACATTACCAGACAGGTCGGGTACATTGTAATTATTGGAAACTGTCGTGATGGTGATGGTATTGCCGGGCATCACGATTTTGGGTGAAACCAAAAACACATTTTCCGGATTGGTATCGGTCACGCCTGTGTAAATCAGGGTTTCTTGTGATTGATTGATAAGTCTGATGGTCATGGTAACGCGTGGCAAATGGTTGCCTGCGTAACTTCCAGTCGACAAGTAGTATGCAAATACAATAGTCGCGAGTAGTCGATTGATTTTCATAAAAAGTCCCCATTATTTTTTAAAAAGGCTAATCTTGTTTTGCAGGGTGTTTTTTGATGCGTGGTCTGCGACGGCGTTTTTTCTTGGGATTCGCTTGACTGACCGTTTTCATCAGCGCTTCGCGTTGTTCAGGTGTGCCATGATAGAACTGTGTCCACCAATCGCTGAGTTCACCGGTTGCTTCACCTGCGGCTGTGCGCAAGAGTAAGAGATCGTAGCCAGCACGAAAGCGGGGATGATCAAGCAGACGCAAGGGCGCACTGCCATAGCGACAGGTAAAGCGATGTTGCAAAAAGCAGATTTCTTGTATGGTCACAATTAAGTGACGTGGGATGGTGAGAGATGCGGTTTGATTGCGTAAGACTGCTTTCAGTGCTTTTTCATAAGCGACATGGATGGGCAAGCCACCTTCTTGGGCGTGCTTCACGTAATTTAAAATAGGATGCCACAAAAATGCGGCAAACAAAAATGCCGGCGAGACGGTTTTACCCGCTTGCAAGCGTTGATCGGTATTGTATAGAGCGGCTTCGACTAATTTTGCTGCTTCAGGTTGCGAGGCTAAGACAGGCGCTGTTTGTGGAAACAATTGCGCAAACAAGCGATATTGCTGAAATAATTTGAACGTGTTGAGTGTCGCACCTTCTTGGAAAAATTTTAAAACTTCTTGATAAAGACGAGCGGGTGATACATTTGCCAATAAGTCACTTAAGTCTTGTAATGGTTTTTCGGTTTCTGGACTAATTTGTAGACCCAGTTTACCCATAAAGCGCACGGCTCGTAGCAAACGCACAGGGTCTTCGTGAAAGCGTTGTACGGGATCACCAATCATGCGCAACATGTTGGCTTTGAGATCTTGCATGCCGCCCGTGTAATCAATAATCGAAAAATCATCGATATTGTAATACAGCGCATTGACGGTAAAGTCGCGCCGCCAAACGTCATCTTCAATAGCGCCATAGACGTTGTCACGAATAATCATGCCTTCATGCATGTGGCCATGTTTTTCTTGACCTTCTTGATGATGGGTGCGAAACGTGGCGACTTCAATAATTTCTTTGCCAAACACAACGTGTGCCAAGCGAAAACGTTTGCCAATCAAGCGGCAATTGCGAAACAGTTTGCGAATTTCTTCGGGAAGTGCGTTAGTTGCGATATCAAAGTCTTTGGGTTGTTTATTTAAAAGTAAATCGCGTACGCAACCACCCACTAGATAAGCGCTATAGCCAGCGCTATTAAGACGATAAAGTACCTTCAGTGCATTATGGCTAATCATAGTGCGGGAAATAGTATGTTCAGCCCGGGGAATAATGACCGGTTGATGGGTTTTATTTTTAGATATGGGTTGTTTTTTCTGTATTTTCTTAAACAGCCCTTTTAACAACTTAATAATCTTTTAATCCTCTCGATATTCGATTTATCAATTTTGAACCTTGGCGTATAATACCACTTCTTCACGTCTATTATCTATTCAAACCATTCGCTCCCTTCGTCTAGTGGCCTAGGACGCTGCCCTCTCACGGCGGTAACGCGGATTCGAATTCCGCAGGGAGCGCCATATTTTTAAATTGACTATATAAATCAATAGGTTATTTAGAATAAACATCCCCGCTTGATTATTGCGCACTATGAAGCTTCGTCGTCCTGAAAAATCTTACGCTCACTATTTTTTAACGAAGCCAAGGCGCTATCACGTAAGATTTATTCAGGATCCATGAGTAGAAAGCATAACGTTCCAGATGATCTACTATTAATGCTGAGCTGTTAGAAGGCAATCGAACAATCTATTAAAAGTTATAACGATGCTGTATCAACATGAAAATAAAATTTTGTCGTTATTTCTTCGTTCATGGATCCTGAATAAACATTCCGCTTCAGCAGAGTTGTTTCGCTAAAAAATGTGGGCGGAATGTTTTTAGGACGACGAGGCAGCTACATAGCTATAGGCGCGCAGTTGTTGCAGATGGCTGCGATCGATTATTTCCGACCACCAGGCCCGCCACCCATTGCTGCTCTTGCATTGTTAAGACTTTCCAACATGGTTTCATAATATTTTTGTACTTTGTTAAACTTATCTAGGAACTTATCCGATTCTGTTGCAAATATGCTGTTGTGCTTTGGACGCATGACATTTTGAAAATCAGCGCCGCTAATTTTTTTCAGCAACTTATCAAAGCTATCCATACTTTTGTCGCCAATACATTGTTTTAATTCAAAAAGCTTGATTAGCTGGCTTAATAAATAGTGATTATCTTGTGGGAAATTTGCTTTCGTTAAACGTTGAGGATCTACAGTAACGTTTTTGTTGTTAACCGTCACTACCCAGCCAAATCCCAAAGGATTATTGCCTTGCGGTAACTCCCCCTGGATCATGGGTATCATTTTTGCTTTCAAATGGTAATACATCTCGTAAAATGCTTCATCAATTTTAGTGCGAACATGGGCTTCTAATTTTTCGGGAGCGGGTTCATTCAGCAAGGACAGCTCTTCTTTTAGTGGAATCATTTTTTCTTTGTCTTTCTCTTTTTTTATTTGGTTTTCTAAGGAAGTTATTTTCTTAGCTAACCGTTTTTGAGCGTTTTGCTTTTCTGCTGCTTCTGTTCTTGAGAGTGTTTCACGCAGCTTTAGCAAGTCTTTTTGCTGAGATTCTAAATTATCTTTTTCTTGGGTGGGGGCATCAAAGATTAGGGATGGTGGTGCAGTATCAATTTCAAATAAACGTACCTTGATGGCTGACAAACGCTGGTCGATCTCGGCAACCGTTTTATAATTATTCATGTTGCTGCGTGGGGCAGTCATAAATACCTCCGTAACTCTGCGATTAATTGTAATTATAGCAGGTTGGAGGGATAAGCTTAAAAACCAATAATAATCAATAAGATCAGGTATGCATGAGCGTGTTCTTACTGACTCCCACTGGCAATTGCATTGAAAATGACATAACTATGTCATTCCCGCTACAAGCATGCGGGAATGACAAGAAAACTTAAGCCATGCTATTTCTCGGAGTTTGCAATGCAATTGCCATGAGATAACGTGAGGTCAATATAGTGAAAATTATGCGGTTTTCCAATAGGATGCGCCTGACTCACCGCGACCATTGAATACTCGCACTGTAATGCCATGTATGTTATGTGTTGCTAGTGCAGTTGTATCCGCAATGAGTTGTTGCAAAAACCAATTCGACAACTCTTCCAGTGTCGCATTGCAAATAGGTAATACAACCGCGTCTTTTTTCAAAAATGGCAAGATTTCATTGCAAACATGCGCAATCCAGCTATTTTCTGTTTCTTCGAGGCGTAGAAACTCAGATTGGCTAGGTAACAGAAAACGATAGTCAAGTTGCTGACAAAGTTTCTGTAGGCGTTTTTTATAATCGCGACAATCAAATGACATGCCATTGCTGCCGACAGTGCAATCAAATGCGACGTTGACTTGATAGTCGTGACCGTGCATATTTTCACGATGTGTTGCAGAAAATATCATAAAGTGTCCTGCAGAAAACTTCAGTTCTTCTTTATGTAATTCAACGGTAGCCAAGCGTGACACAGGTTATTCCTCGGATTGATTTTGTGTGGTCGGGTATTATACATAAGGATGGGGGGAATTGCTGCTAAAAATCAATTGGATTTTTAGGGTAATTTATCAAGTAGTTAGTGAGAATCAGATTAGATTATGCCGATACCTCCAGAAGAAAAAACAGTTTCAGCTGCCGTGCAATCACCGGAGTCTCCACAGCCAAAACAGCATTCAGACGTGAGCCTGAAAGCGCGAGCTTGCAGTGTGTTGGCAGCTGTTATTTTAGAAACCTACGGTACTTATCCATTGGATGTTGTGAAAAATAGACAAATGATGGGTAAAAGGCTGGGCCAGTTAACGTCGACGCCGCTGGTTTGGTGGCAGCACATGATTGGTCCTGAGCATGCCCAGTTAAATTTACGCCAACCGTCAGATTGCTATAAAGCGATGAAATTCACCTATCGCGGTGTAACAGGTTATGGGGTCTATAAGTTTTTCAATCGTGGGTTTAAGTTTGGTCTGCAACCATGGTTGATGGAAGGCATGATGAAGACAGATATGTTTTCTTTACTTGCTAATCAAGTCGGTTTTGATTTCGCTAAAATTTTTACCTCAACGGCTGCGGGTATGGGATCCGGTATTGCTGAAATCGTTGCTAATCCTGTTGATCGTATGAAATTACTGTGCCAAAAATTTGGTATTTCACCGGGTGCTGCGTTGTCCATGATGAAAAAAGAAGGCTTGGCCGTGCAATTTTCAGCTGTGAAGGAAACAGCAGCGCGCAATGTTGTCGGTTCGGGAACTTTGTTTTTTGGGAAATATGCTACCTACGCAGCGCTGGGTGTCACGGACCACAACCAGCCAACCGTGTACCAAAGTTTACTGTCATCTCTGATTGGAAATGGTGCGATGATTGTGGTTTCTCATCCATTTGATTTGGTGAAAGTGCGTGTACAAATGGCGGAGAAATTAATGCAGCCGAATGCAGTATCGATAAAGCGCAGCATGATGCAGACATTTTTTCATATTAGTAAAACGGAAGGATGGAGAGCAGCGTGGAGTGGGATTGAGGCAAAATTGATTGGATCAGGTCTAAAAGGTACGTTGATTATGTCTGCTTGTGAAATGTTGGCGAAGGAAATTCATGATTATTTCAAAGCGGAAGAATCGACACAAAAATTGAAGATGTAGTCTGGTGGACAAAGCCCCGTTTAGAGGCATAACGGGGTAAACTCCGCAAGCGTGTCCACCGCGACTTTTCACAAATCTTTCCGTCTATCATACAATGCAAAACCCAACAGTGGTATTTCGCACTGTTTACTTAACGCCATTACTTTAATCGCTTCCCCCATTTGTGAGGGTAATGTTAATAATTTAATTTCTTGAGCTTGTTGATATTGAGCGGCTGCATCGGTTTCATCAACAGGCGATTCTGTGATTCCGCAGGCTAATAAAAAAGCTGCTTGTGTGGTATAGCCGACTAAGTTGAGTCCTGCATCCAGCGCACTTTCCGCAACGCGAGTGAAGTCCACATGTGCCGTGATATCTTGCAAGCCTACCAATATAAGCGGATTGGTATGGCGATGATGTTGGTAGTAACACATCAATGTGCCAGTATTTCTTTCAGGATGATAATACTCGTGACGACCATAGCCATAATCAAATAATAAGATAACACCCTCTCCTAGCGTGTCAGCAACGCTACTAATCCAGGGTGTTAACAATAAATTTAGTTCAGACGTATAACCATGCGCTAGCGGCTGAATGTCTTCGAGATGTTTTTTCAATTCTTCTGGGGGTGGCGTATTTAGCCATAGTAGTTCGCCATTTTTTTCAGTCACAGATCGTTCATCAATAGGTGAGTTAGTCATTTGAAAAATATGCACAGGCAATGCATCCATCACTTCATTGGCTAAAATTACCCCGCGAAATTTTGTAGCAGGTAGGCCGTCAAGCCAGCGAATGCGAGACAGTAAGTGCGGGCAGGCTTGGCGAAGTAACGCTTGTTGTTTAGCGCGTAAGTCAGCACTGATTTCTAAAATAAAATATTTTTCGGGTAGTGCTTGCAAGCGTTCTAATTCAAGCAATAATTCATGGGCTAATTTTCCTGAGCCGGCACCTATTTCTAAAATGCTGCTATTTTCAAGCGTCGTAAAAATTTGCTGACACTGTTTTGCGATGCATTTTGCAAATAAAGGGGAAATTTCCGGTGCAGTTACAAAGTCACCGTGTTTACCCAATTTGTGACTGCCCGCACTGTAATAGCCTAATCCCGGTGTGTATAAGGCCAATTCCATGAAGCGCGCAAAGCTAATATGGCCGCCCGCATGGGTGATCTCTTGGCAGATGCGTGTTTTGAGTTGTTCACTATGTGCTAATGCAATAGGACTAGGAGTAGGTAAAGTGGCCATAGTCAGTTTATAATCGTTACATTTGTGAGTGTACGTTATCAGTAATGGGTGAAATATGCAAAAAAATCAAACAAAATCACCGCAAGTCGCTCTCATTACAGGTGCTGCTAAGCGAATTGGTGCTGAAATCGCCCGTGTTTTGCATCAAGCAGGTATGAATGTTGTTTTGCATTACAACACATCTCGTACTGAAGCAGAGACGCTGTGTCATGAATTAAATGCTGAGCGTGTGCAGTCTGCTGTGATATTACAAGCGGATTTGCTGGACATTGCGAGTTTGCCAAAGGTTATTACCACAGCAGTGGCTGCGTGGGGAGAGTTACATGTATTGGTTAATAATGCCTCGTGCTTTAATCGCACACCTATTGGTCGAGTTGATGAGTTGGCTTGGGATGCGTTATTGACCTGTAACCTCAAGGCGCCTTATTTTTTAGCGCAAGCCGCCTTGCCTTATTTAGCGAAAAACCAGGGTGCTGTTGTGAATATTGCGGATGTGCATGGCGAGCGATCCTTGCAAGATTATTCCGTTTACAGTATTTCGAAAGCAGGATTAATCATGTTAACGAAAGCACTCGCGAAAGAATTAGGGGCTAGTGTGCGTGTCAATGCCGTCTCGCCAGGTGGTGGGGTTGCGTGGCCTGAAGGGGATAATGCATTAACTAGCGAAGAAAAGCAGAAAATCGTGAATAAAACTGCTTTAAAAAAGGCTGGTGCGCCTATTGAAGTTGCTAAAGCTGTGTTGTTTTTGGTGAGAGATGCGGACTATGTGACAGGCCAGATTTTAGCTGTCGATGGTGGGCGGTTATTGATGATTTGAGAGTTGGTTTTTCTCGTGCTACTAAGGACCCTCACCCTAGCCCTCTCCCACTAGTGGGAGAAGGGTTGGGGTTGAGGGTTTTGATGTTGATGCATTCCGCGGAATAAGATAAGCGGGAAATTTACCTGTATCTTTTGAAATGAAACGTGTATTTTTGGCACCAGTTAACGCAATAGGCAAGAGGTGGCGCTATGGTTTCGTTGCGCAATACATTCATGACGATTTACAGAGGGCGTTTGTATCCTAATTATTGGGATATGATTGCACTCTGTTTGGCGTTAGGTGTCATTACCTTATTAGCTTGGAATGCAAGGCAAATGGCGGTGCCTTATCAATTAGGCCAGGCTATCTCTATTCATCTGGAACCCAGTTATTTGCCGGGTTATGCGTTGCGAACAGTGTTGCGTATGTTAATTGCATTGACTGTCTCGTTACTATTTACCTTTACTTTCGCAACTTGGGCAGCCAAAAGTCGACGCGCGGCACGTATTATTATTCCTATTATTGATATTTTACAATCGGTGCCCATTTTAGGTTTTTTATCGATTACGGTCGTTGGCTTTATTGAATTATTTCCCAATAGTTTGTTGGGGCCTGAGTGCGCCGCTATTTTCGCTATTTTTACTTCACAGGCATGGAATATGGCGCTGGGTTTTTATCAAACCGTGAAGTCTGTGCCTTCCGAGCTTATTGATGCCGCGGATATGTTCCATCTTTCTGCATGGCAGCGGTTTTGGCGAATTGATGTGCCCTTCTCGATGCCTGGATTGCTTTGGAATATGATGATGTCGATGTCTGCCGGTTGGTTCTTCGTTGTAGCATCGGAGGCAATCTCTGTTTCGAACCAGCAAATTCTGTTGCCGGGAATTGGTTCTTATATTGCAACTGCGATCGCAACAGCGAATGTGCAGGCAATCTGGTATGCCATTATCACCATGTTAATCGTGATTTTGCTTTACGATCAAATATTATTTCGACCATTGATTGCTTGGGCGGATAAATTTAAATCGGAGCAGGTTGGCCAAGAAGTTGAGGCACATTCGTGGTTGGTCGATATGTTGCATCGTACACGCTTGCTACGTAGTCTTGGATTGCAGCTCGCTATTTTGTTTGATGCCTTTGTCAATATGTCGTGGTTGCGCTCGAAACCCGTATCTCGAACGGCGGCACTGCATTCGCGACGTTATGAAAAAGCCATTGCTTGGATTTGGAATGCTGCTGTGCTTGCTGTGTTGATCAGCGCAGTGATTTTCATAGCGAATGTTTTGTATCGCCTAGTGCCACTCTCTGCGATTAAGGAAGTATTCGTGTTGGGATTGGTGACCGCATTACGCGTATTTGTTTTGATTGTGCTTTGTTCTTTATTCTGGGTACCAATCGGCGTGTGGATTGGTTTGCGCACGAAAGTAGCTGAAGTCGTGCAGCCCATCGCGCAATTTTTAGCAGCGTTCCCAGCTAATTTGTTTTACCCATTGTTTGTTGTGGTCATTATCAAATATCATTTAAATGTCGAAATTTGGGTAACGCCGCTGATGATTTTGGGCACGCAATGGTACGTTTTATTCAATGTTATTGCGGGTGCATCGGTGATACCCAAAGATTTGTTGCAAGTCGCCGATAATTTGGGTGTATCGCGCTGGTTGCGTTGGCGCCGCTTAATTTTACCAGGCATTTTCCCGTATTATATTACCGGCGCCATAACAGCGGTGGGTGGCGCATGGAATGCGAGTATTGTGGCTGAGGTTGTGAGTTGGGGTGACAAGAAACTTGTTGCCACTGGCTTAGGGGCGTATATTTCGGAGTATACTGCTGCGGGTGATTTTATTCACATCGCATTGGGAATTGGTATGATGTGTGTCTTTGTGTTGGTGTTGAATCGATTAATTTGGCGCCCACTCTATGTCCTGGCAGAAACACGTTATCAGCTGATTTAATTGAATGTAGAGTAGAGATGTGCGATGCAAGATAATTTAAATAAAACCCAAACTACAAACGACAGTCAATCAACGTTGATTGACGTGATTAACGTGCAAAAATCGTTTAAAAAAGGTGAGCGCCAAGAATTATTGGTATTGCAAGATGTGCATTTTCGGATGCAAGAAGGCGAAATTGTTGCCATCTTAGGTAAGTCAGGTTCCGGAAAATCGACATTATTGCGTATTATTGCTGGGTTAGTTGCACCAACAGACGGTGATGTATTTTACCGCGGTCAAGCAGTGAGTGGTCCTGTGCGCGGGACATCCATGGTATTCCAAAATTTTGCGTTATTGCCATGGCTGACAGTTTTACAAAATGTAGAGTTAGGTTTAGAAGCATTAGGTATTGCTCGTGAAGAGCGCCGTGAGCGTGCGCTCAAAGCAATTGATACCATTGGTTTGGATGGTTTCGAATCGGCATTCCCAAAAGAGTTATCGGGTGGTATGCGTCAGCGCGTTGGTTTTGCGCGGGCATTGGTTGTCGACCCGGATGTGTTATTGATGGACGAGCCTTTTTCTGCTCTAGATGTGTTGACAGCGGATAACTTAAAAAGTGACTTGTTAGATTTGTGGCAAAATAAAAAAACGGGCATTCACGGTATTTTATTTGTGACACATAACATTGAAGAAGCCGTGTTATTGGCCGATCGCATCATTATTTTTAACAGTAATCCAGGCTCCATTCGTGCAGAGTTGAAAGTGAATTTACCACACCCGCGTAGCGAATTGGATCCGCGTTTTCGTAATCAAGTGGATCGTGTTTATACCTTGATGACGACGGTGCCGCGTAGTGCAGTAGGTGGTGATGAATCACCGCGCATTGATCTTGGTTATCGGTTGCCAGAAGCCAGTATTGCCGAAGTGACTGGCTTGTTAGAAACACTGAATACACCGGAAAATAACGGCAAGATGGATTTGCCTGATGTGGCAGATACATTGATGTTGGATATTGATGAATTGTTTCCACTGACTGAGTTGTTGGAAATTCTGCATTTCGCGCAGGTTTCGAAGGGTGATATCTCGATTACTGAAACCGGTAAAGCTTTTGTGGAAGCGGATATATTAGAGCGAAAAAAAATCTTCTCATCGGCACTTAAAAAATATGTTCCGCTCGCGCGTTATATTTACGATCAATTAGTGCGTCACCCGCGGCATCGTGCATTGGAAGAAAGTTTCTTGTCGTTGTTGGAGGATTATCTCACCGAGAAAGAAGCTGACCGGGTGTTGCAAACTGTCATTGGCTGGGGTCGTTATGCAGAATTGTTTGCGTATGATTATAATGCCGGTGTATTAAGTCTAGAAAATCCGAATTAACATGCATGATCTGGTGGACACGCTGCGCTTTTTAGTTTGTGCTGATTCCATTTGTTTAATTTGCTGCTGAAGCTCTGCTAATTTCCGTTCGTCTTGCTCGGTTTCCTTGATGTTGAGGTATCCACTACGCATAATTACCTCACTATTTGTATGGTATAACCAAAAGTATAGGCCGTCTTTGCGATTTTACCCAAAACAGGAGGCTACTCTTAAGGTTAAGCAGTAATAACATGATGATATTAGCTGAATAGGCAGAGACAGCAATTTGTGGAATAGATTGGCGCCGTGTATGGTTACTTGCTATGTGTAGTTAAAATGACAAGTTCAGTGAGTTGGATAACTAAGATTTCTGCGCAAAACAAAAATCCATCCATATAAATTAAATCATCTTGATGTGTGCTGACACGCAATACATTGATAGTGTCTTTGAGTGGTTGTATGGAGGGTACGGTAACTGTTTCATTAGCAAGATTTTTACTGTTGATACCAGCCACTATTTTTTCAAGAGCAGTCAGCATGAATTGATGAAAGTTTTTAATGGCAGGCATGTTTGCCAAAACATTTTTTTGGGTTGGCAGCATGTCACATGCGTAATGCATGCAAACAATGCCACGAAAGATTTCTTTTTCACAACGTAATAGTTTATTGAACTGAGTAGCATCAAATTGCATGCCAAACGGTTCACGAGATGCTTCTTTGGCAAGTTTTCGTTGTGCTGCTAGTGATTTGACGATGTTTTCATCGATATCAAGAATAGTATTTTCATCGGTTTTTTCGATAAGGGAAAAATGATAGTAGGTGCGTAGTTGTGCGATGGTTTTTGCTTGCATACTGCGTAAATGATCGCGTGCACGAATAGGTAAGACAAATTGAGAAAACAGGGCAGCAATTAAAATACCAGCACTGATTTCAAGTGTACGGTGCATGGCGGTGTAGAGTGTGGGATTTTGGCCGATCAAAATAATAATAACTGTGACAGCACCCAGTGTACCGGCATCGCTATAACTTTTTTCGCTGGTGGCGATGTAGCTGAATCCTGCGCTGCTCAATGCAATTACGAATGCCGCGGCAATTTTATTGGTGTCAAACATCGCGAGTGTGAGTGCTGCAATCAGTGAGCCGCTTAATGTGCCGAGGAAGCGCATTTTTGATTTGGTGAGAACACTGCCGACATTGACTTGTCCGCACATCACAACAACAATGGTAATAATAAGCCATTGATCAATGGCGAAATGAACGATTTTTGCGAGACTTAAGCCAACTAAACAAGCTAATGCGGTTTTGACACTGTGGATAATGCGTTCATTATCCACAGTGGTTTTCATATCGGGATTCGTAATCGATGGATTGGCGGTCATTACTCTAGGCAGCTTCGCAACATCCAAGCGATTTTTTCATGCTCGCGGATGCGTTCAACAAGTAAATCCATGGTACCTTCGTCATGCGCTTTTTGTGCTTTCGTTAAAATAATATAAGCATGATGCACAACTGTTTCATGATCTTTCATTAAATGTTTCACCATGTCTTTAGCAGATAGGTGATTGTTATCCTCTTTAATGGAGGTGAGTTTCATGAATTGTGAAAAAGAAGCAGGTACGCTGCATTTTAGTGCGCGGATGCGTTCAGCAATGAGATCCACCGCATTTGCCAGTTCATTGTATTGTGCTTCAAACATTAGATGTAAAGATTGAAAATTGAGGCCGGTGACATTCCAATGAAAGTTTTGCGTTTTTAAATACAGCGCATAAGTGTCAGCTAAAAAATGAGTTAACTCATCGGCAATTTTTTGTGATTGATGGTTCTTATTGTTATGGGTCAAGGTAACGATAGGCATAGCACAATATCCTTTCAATTAAAAGTTTTACCTGGGCTATAGTATACGGCAGTGTGGATAGAAATTGAATAATTGCGAGTGGGGAGAGGGAAGATTTTTATTTTTGCTCAAAAATTATTCTATTAAGGCGCGGTTACGTAGGGTGGACACGCTGCGCTTTGTCCACCCTACGATTATTTGCGCATTGCGATTATCGTTTTCCACTCCTCTGCGGTCACGGGTGTGATCGAGAGGCGACTGCCACGACGTGCCACCACCATATTTTCAAGTAATGGATGTTGTTTTAATTCTTCGAGCGAAATAATACGATCAAATTTTTTGATAAAATGCACATCGACCATGAACCAGCGTGGGTTGTCCGGTGTGCTTTTAGGGTCATAATATTTTGATTCTGGATTAAACGCCGTTGTATCTGGATAGCTTGCTTTGACAATATCAATCATGCCGACAATACCGGGCGGTGTGCAATTGGAATGATAAAAAAAAGCTTTATCCCCTATTTTGATGTCATCGCGTAACATGTTACGTGCTTGATAATTGCGTACGCCATCCCACTGTTCAGTTTGTTTGGGACGCTTGATCAAGTGATCAATGCCGAATGTTTCTGGTTCTGATTTAAATAGCCAGTATTTCATTGTGTTGTGGTTTCCATTGTTGGTAAGCGATCGTTGTATCGATTTAATAAAGCAGATTGGAAATTATGAAACTTAATGATAGCTGTTTCTTGCTCTTTCAGATTGCAGGTTAATGGCCGCATTTCGTGTGGGTCATCGTCTAAATTGTAAGCCTGGCAACGTTTTTTTGAAAATGAAATTTGCATTTTCCAATTGTGTTGATCAATAGCGGCAAGTTCATTCTCTTCGCCATACACAAAAACATACTTTCTCTTTGGTGAAGGTGATAATAACGATTCACCTTGCACAAGTTGATGGTCGTAATTCATTTTCATCGCATCAAGCAAGGTGGGTGTAATGTCAGCGCTACTGGTAATTTGATTAACAACGCGCGGCTTAAATAGTTTAGGCTGATAAAAAAGTAAAGGCACTTTAATTTGTTCTTGATACAGAGCGTTGCCATGTACCCAGCTACCTGGTGCGGGGTGTTCACCAAAGCTATCACCATGATCACCGACAATGACTAATATGGTGTTATCTAAGAGATGTTGTTTTGCAAGCAGTTCATAGACGCGTTTAATTTGTTGATCGAGTAAATTTAAATTATTAATGTAAAGTGATAGTGAATTATTGGGGTTGTTTTTTACCAGCTGGTACTGTTTGCCATAATCAAAATAGGGGAAATGCGCCGCACCACTCCAGTAAGTGGCGATAAATGGCGATTTTACTGTTTTAAGAAATGAGAGAAAAAAATCCGTGCTGACTTCTTCTTGTAAATAAAGATGATTCAATAACGCCTCTGCTGTGTGAGGGATCGTTCTGCCATCGTAAAAATGATTAAATCCGTTTTTGACTAAGTGCTCTGGGAAGTAATATTGTGTCACGCTGGCGGTGATAAATGTTTTGTCGTATTGCTTATCAAGAAAATGCGTTATCGTCGGGATGCGAATATCCGGACGCACAGAAAAACGTAACGTCGGATTGGCGTAAAGACCAGTTAAAATGCCAAAACCACCTAGCGGACTGGAGTTGCCAGTGGTGTAATTATTGTTTAGCCAGAGTCCTTGGCGCGCTAATGACTGTAAGAATGGCATGGGCGATGGATGTTGCGCATTCGCTTCAAAAATATGTGTTGAGCCCACACTTTCGAGAATGATCAACACAATATTCCACGGTGTTGCTGTGACAGCAGTTGCCTGCATTGGTGTTGTTTGCACGGGAGGCGTTGTGACAAAGCTGGGGTCAATCAGCGCGATGGATTGCATCTGTTGAGGAGAGGGTTGATCCTTGCGCCAATAATATGAATTGGTGATATTGTTGAATTGGTCGATGGCCATATAGCTTAATGGATTGGAATACAGCGCCGCATTTCGTTCTTTAAAATTATAAGAGCAAAATACAAAACATAACAGCCCGCCGAGAATAGTCATCAACATCACGGGCAATAATACATAAGCATTGAGTGAGTTCAAAAAATTTTTTGATGCAAAGCGTACACTGGTTAAAATGGCAAATGAGGATAAGATAAAAATCCAATCACCTGTACTCATAAACGCCGTGTAGTTATTGAAAAAAAATCCTTGCTGAAATGAACCAATAAAGAGCGCATAGGTAAGGCCGGTATATAAAATCAAAAATATTTTTTTGTGGGCGGCATAAATAACAGTGATGGCAAACAATAAGAGATATGACAATAAAACTTGGTATGATTTACTATATTTTTGTGTGACAAGAAAAAGACCGCTTATAATTCCAATGGTGACTAAATCGCTTATACCGCCAAGCAAAAGCGTTCCATAATGAAAACTGGTAAATGCGCTATGAGCCTCATTGGCGGTGCAAATAAAAAAGAGACGATAACTAATCGTGAGCAGAAGCAAAGAGGTGAAGAAATCGAGCAGTATGCGCTGGTTGTTTTTGGGTGTCATAATGTCTTCTTTGCTAATAGACTATCTATAGCAAGATATAGTCATATTTGGCTTATGTAAATATGTAAATGTAACCTGTGAATGGAGGCATCCGCCTGATGATAAATGAAACTATGTTGGCGAAAAATAATTACACAATAGAACCCGCTTCCGCAAAAGATAGTGAGATGCTTTTAGAAGCCTTAATTGAGTTTGATTTTGAATGCATGCCGCATTTGCCGCGCATTGAAATTGAAAAATTAGATTTCGTTCTCAAAAATAACGAAGGTGTTTTTATGGGCGGAATTAATGCCGAATATTTTTGGGGTATATTAGCAATTAAATTTTTATGTATTGATAAGCCTTTTCGAAGTCTTAAATTAGGAGCAGTTTTAATTAATCACGTTGAAAAATTAGCTAAGCAGCGTGGTTGTTATATGGCACATTTGGATACGTTTGATTTTCAGGCAAAAGATTTTTATTTGCGGCATGGATATGAAGTATTTGGTGTAATAGAGGATTGTCCGCCAGGTCATAAGCGGTATTTTATGCAGAAAAAGTTCTAATGAAGTAGCCCGTATTTCGCTGCGCTCTGAGCCGCGCGCGTCAGCAAGCGTCACGATACTTTAAGTTCAGTGACGCTTGCTGACGCGCATACCTTTATACACAAGTTAAAGAAGAACTGTCACCCCGCAAAAAACGCGCCACTTTTTGTGAAAAGGAAACAAAATCCAATTCGCGTTTTTGTGCGGGGCCCGGTGCAAATTTTGGGTTCTTCTGGAAATTCTGTGGGTGTTCCTAGTCGATAATGTCTCTTTTTAAATCAATCTGTTATATTCTGTATTTGTGTTTTCGGCAATAAATTCTTAATAAAACCTTAATGATCAAATATTACACTATCCATCATAAAATATGATACCTATGAGACTTAACAATGGCACACGCGAGATCTTTTAGTAAAACACCTGGTGAATCAAAAGATGATTCTTCAAGCTCTTCAACCAGCGCTGCATCAGAGTCAGAGACGGTGCGTGGTCTAGCATTTCCGCTAATAGATACATCTGTTGTTCCTATTCATGTCCCGTTATCTCAACTAGAACCTGACGTTAAATTGCCTCAAGTAATAGAGCAGTTAATTTTAGATTATCTGCCGGTGAATGATACGGATGATGCATTTGACAATGCTAGTTTGCTGCAAGAGCTACCGGGTAGCGGCGAAGACTCTTATTCTAGCAATATTTCTACGGTTACCATGGCATCTTTTTATCGAAAAGGAGTAACGTTATTTGGAAATCTCGCTGCCGTAAAAGCGATAGAAGCAGCGTATGAAGTGATTGCCGATAATGCCGATGCCGTTGAAAAATTAGTAGCAAAAAATCCATTTATTTGCTCTGTTGTTGTGAGAGTCAAAGATCATGATGGTAATTGGCTTGAAGGCAATTTATTAATGCTTGCGGCAATGACAGGTAATTTTAATCCAAGAGAGCCTAGTGTACCGGAAGCCCATTATGGGATATTTGAGAAATTATCTTTTTATTACCCCCCTGAGGAAGTGGCTCGAGTTGCGGAAATAGTTAATTCAGCCGAATGGAAGGCAGAGACCGCTAGAAGAATGCAGCCTTATGTTGATGCTTCTGATCAATTTAGGAGAAATTTGATCGACAACGACACGAATTCATTAGGATTTGATGCGCTTAAAGTGAGATACCAGCTTGCTATTAAGGAATTTAAAGATAAATTAAAAACCAATCTCAATCAAGTCATTAAATTGGGTTATGTTTTTGATTTGAATGTGATTGCTAGTGCACTCGAGAAGTCTGTAGCGAATATTGCTGCGTTGGGTGGTTGGCAATCTTGGAAAATTAATGTGATTTGTGTGGTAGTTGCGGGTTCTTTTCAGAAAAAAGCATCTGCTTGTGATGGTCGCATCATAAAAAGAGGTATTCTGCCTGTTGTTGAGGAAGGTGTTCTACCCGATCGCGACCGCGTGTTAAATGAAAATAATTCTTATCACATCGTCGAGTCTCCTCATGGGGGCCGCTCTCTTGTTCTTGGTTCGGATTTTTTTTGGGATATAGGCGCCGCCGGGGGCTGCCGGGCCGTGGCTTCGCGGGGGCGCTACGTGCGCGTGGGCCATGCGCGCACGTTGCTACAAATCTTATGTCGAGCAAAAACATCAGCGTGCAGCAAATTTATGCTGCAGCCCGGCGAACAATCGAATCAGAGCTGTTGCGCGATAATGTAAGTTTGCGCAGTAGCTCTTCTGCGGGAATGCCGAGTTTGGGATTCCCGCAAGATTGTAGATATAAATGAAGTAATTCATCATAGTGCCAAAGTGCCGATGTTGTCGCCCACCAGAGAACAAAGCGATGCAGATAGTGTTTGATACGTGTGAGAGAGACTCCATCTTTTACCATCCATTTGATCTGTTCGCGCGCCTTTCGCAGTGTTCTTGGGTGTGGAACAATGCGTATAGGCTCATGTAATCGTTGTTCAGAAATCGCACTACCCCCCCCGTGCGCAAATAAATAATGAGCAGAAGGTGATGCAATTAAAGCATCATTAGCATGTGCCTCATTGGTGTAATCTTTCGGTTGTGTCGAAAGATAGTGTATACCGAGGTAGTGAAATCCAGAATTGATATGACCGATCCGCGTTTTCTTACGTGATAAACTTAACCCTCTTTGATGTAATATTTCCATCATGCGTCGACGACATCGGTTTAATTGACGCTGCGTTTTGCAAAGAATAATCACGTCGTCTTGATACCGCAAATATGAAACTTGCATGTTAGAGAATGCATCGTCTAGCGGCTTCAAGTAGAGACCACTAAAAAATTGTGAGAGCGGACCACGCAATGCAATACCGTTTCCTGGATTTTTATAACCACGACATGTGTTGCAGTTGATATGTGGCCGGCATTTATTTCAGCTATTGAATTTGTTTTACCAAATTCAGCCATTGTGCATGACAAGTATCATGTAGTGAGTCATTTAACCAAAGCTGTTGATAGTGTTCGTCGTAAGGAAAATAGCACGTTACAAAAAGAAGGTAATGATGCGCTTAAAGGTACTCGTTATACTTGGTTACGCAATCCAGAAAATTGGACTGATGACGATAAGAAAACGTTTAAATCATTACAGGAAAATCATTTGAAAGTTGGTAGAGCATGGTCAATCAAGGAGGCTTTTCTTGTTATCTGGAATTACACATATAATCGTTCCGCTCGTTCATTTTTTAAAGAATGGTATTTTTGGGCAACCCATTCTCGACTGAAACCTATTGTTAAAGTTGCTAATATGATTAAAAAACATCTAGATAATATCTTAACCTATTTGAAATACCCAATCACGAATGCAAAAGCAGAAGGATTTAATTCAAAAATACAGTCGATTAAATCAGCTGCACGAGGCTTTCGTAATTTTGATAATTATCGCACCTCAATATTATTTTACTGCGGTGGATTGGCTATGTACCCATAGAAAAGTCGGAAGAACCAAATTTTGAAAAAAAGACGCTCCACCCCAAGGTTATTCACCAGGCCCCGCACAAAATTTCGTGAAACAGCATTTTTCTCAATCTTATTGTGGACGAAATTTTTGCGGGGTGACAGTTCTTCTTTAACTTGTGTATAAAGGTATGCCCTAACGGTCGCGGCTCAGTTGTTTATGTGTAATTTCACGTCATTTCATGTATAATCCGCCGCTTAATATCGTTAAATAAAAGGTTTATACCACCGATGACACTCAGTACGGTTATTCTTGCGGCTGGCCAAGGCAAGCGCATGCATTCGAAAACCCCCAAAGTATTGCATCATCTTGCTGGCAAGGCATTACTTGAACATGTGATCACTACTGCATATGCCCTTAACAATAACACGCCACCCACTATTATTTATGGCCACGAAGGTGAGCTAGTCAAGCGAACACTTGCCCATCTCCACGCCACCTGGATTGCGCAAACCGAACAACTCGGCACCGGTCATGCTTTATTGCAAGCATTACCAACCATCCCTGACACCCATCGTGTATTAGTACTCTATGGGGATGTGCCACTCACTTCTATCGACACGTTAAAAAAACTCTTGGCAACGACGCCTACGGATGCGATTGGTATCATTACTGCTGTACTCCCCAATCCAACCGGGCTCGGACGGATTATGCGTGATACACACAACCGCATTACTCGCATTATCGAAGAAAAAGATGCTGACGCAACACAACGTGCCATTCAAGAGATTAACTCTGGTATTTGTTTGGTACCCGCCGCATTACTTAAAAGATGGTTACCCAATTTAAAAAATCACAATCAACAAAAAGAATACTATTTAACAGATATCATTGCCGATGCTGTACGCGAAAATATTGCGATACATAGCATGCAGCCACAAGCATTTGAAGAAGTGCTCGGTATCAATGATCGTGTTCAATTAGCCCATTTAGAGCGTTATTATCAACGTCATCTAGCCGAAAAATTAATGCGACAAGGCATCACCATCGTCGACCCAACGCGTTTTGATGTGCGTGGTGATGTCATCATTGGTGGCGATACTACCATCGATATCAACGTTATTTTTGAAGGCCGCGTCACTATTGGCAAGGATTGCACTATCGGGCCAAACACGATTTTACGGAATGTATTAATCGCCGATCGCGTCGAAATTAAAGCCAACAGCATGATTGATGGTGCTGAAATTGCAGATGATTGTGTGATTGGGCCATTTGCACGCTTACGCCCGGGCACCGTTTTATCACCGCATAGCCACGTGGGCAATTTTGTCGAAATCAAAAATAGTGACATTGGCGCTGGCAGTAAAATTAATCATCTCAGCTATATTGGCGACAGTGACATTGGCAAAAAAGTGAATGTCGGCGCGGGTACAATCACCTGCAATTATGATGGCGTTAACAAGCACCGCACGGTGATTGGTGACAATGCTTTTATAGGTTCCAACACGTCATTAGTTGCCCCTGTTACTATTGGTGATAATGCAACAATTGGTGCTGGTTCAGCTATTTCTCGTGACGCCCCCGCAGAACAACTGACAATTTGTCGCGCCCAACAACGTAGTATTGAAAACTGGCAACGACCCGAAAAGAAGGAAACTTAAGTATGTGCGGTATTGTAGGTGCTATTGCAGAACGCAACGTCGAAAAAATTTTAATTGAAGGCTTAAAACGCCTTGAATATCGTGGCTATGATTCAGCCGGTCTTGCCATCTTGGATGCCAACCATTCTCTGCAGCGTATTCGCGCGACAGGTAAAGTGCGAGAACTTGAAAAAGCACTTAGCAAAACATCCATCTGTGGCAATAGTGGTATCGCACATACTCGTTGGGCAACACACGGTGCGCCCTCTGAACAAAATGCACATCCATTGATGTCAGCCGATGAAATTGCGATCGTCCACAACGGCATCATCGAAAATCATGATCAATTACGCCAACAATTACTTGCTCTTGGCTACCAGTTTACGTCTGAAACCGACACAGAAACCATCGTGCATTTGCTCCATCACCACTACACAAAATCCGGTGATTTATTAGCAGCAACACGCGACACCGTTGCACAACTAGAAGGGGCTTATGCGCTAGGCATTCTTTCAAAACGCGACCCTAGTCGCTTATTGGCCGTTCGTCACGGCAGCCCTTTAGTCATTGGCAAAGGCATTGGCGAAAATTTTATTGCCTCTGATCCATTAGCGTTATTACCCGTCATCCAAAAATTTATTTATCTGGAAGACAATGATATTGCGGATTTATCGCGTGATAATATTACCATTTATGCCGATGGCAAACCGGTCGAACGCAAAGTTCACACGCTCGAGATGAACAATGACATGGTTGATCGTGGCGAATACCGCCATTATATGAGCAAAGAAATTGCCGAACAAGATCTCGCGATTTCTGCCTGCCTTGACGGTAGATTAAGTAAAAATCAGGTGTTGGATAGCGCTTTTGGTTTAACCGCAAAAGAAATTTTCCATAAAGTCCAGCACATCCAATTAATTGCTTGTGGCACGAGCTATCATGCTGCTCTAGTCGCTCGTTATTGGCTAGAAGGCTTAGCCGGCGTTCCTTGTACTGTTGAAGTCGCCAGTGAATTTCGCTACCGTAAAGCTGTCGTGCAACCCAATTCTCTCTTTGTCTGTCTTTCACAATCAGGCGAAACAGCGGACACATTAGCTGCGTTACGTTTGGCGAAAAAAATTGGCTATCTTGCTACGTTAGCCATTTGCAATGTGCCAGAAAGCTCACTCGTGCGTGAAGCGGATCTTTCTTTCATGACTCGCGCTGGCACAGAAATTGGCGTGGCTTCAACGAAAGCATTTACCACACAACTCTGCGCCTTATTGATGCTAACCCTCAACATTGGGCGTCAACATCAATTATCTGCTGACACGGAAAGCCATCTTGTGACAGAGCTATTAGATCTACCCAAGAAAATTAAAATGGTCTTAAAACTCGATTCTGCCATTGCCCATCTAGCAACACATTTTGCTGACAAACATCATGCTTTATTTTTAGGTCGTGGCGCGCTTTATCCAATTGCACTCGAAGGCGCATTAAAGCTAAAAGAAATTTCATACATTCATGCTGAGGGTTATCCAGCTGGCGAACTAAAGCATGGGCCTCTTGCCTTGGTCGACAAAAACATGCCTGTCATCGCTGTTGCACCCCATGATGACTTATTAGAAAAAATTAAATCTAACCTGCATGAAGTACGCGCACGCGGTGGTGAGCTGTATGTCTTCACGGATAGCAAGTCTAGTATCACCGAAAACACAACCGGCACACACATTGTTGAAATGCCACATGTGGACCCCGTACTGGCACCGATTGTGTATACGATACCATTGCAATTGTTGTCGTATCACGTCGCTGTACTGAAAGGCACTGATGTTGATCAACCACGAAATCTAGCAAAATCCGTCACAGTAGAATAACTCCAACACTATATCCCCTCTCCCACTTGTGGGAGACGTGTCTCGTAGAGGGGGTGAGGGTGAGGGTTTTTAACTCGGCACATGTTCTACTAAAGAAAATGTCATCATTAAAACCCTCATCCCCAACCCTTCTCCCGCTCGCGGGAGAAGGGAGATAAACAATTGTTGGTCACACGACGCTTTGTCACCCTACAACGCTGCACACGCTTGAATTAATCGTGGCCCATGATAGATTAATCCCGAATAAAGCTGCACTAGACTCGCACCTGCTGCGATTTTTTCTGCAGCATCTATTGCATTCATCACACCCCCAGACGCAATAATAGGAATTTGATTTTTTAACAATACAGACAGCTGTTGAATGATCGCTGTGGAATAAGCCGATAATGGTTTACCACTTAAGCCACCCGACTCCATCGCATGTGGAACATTCTCTAGACCATCACGACTGACAGTCGTATTCGTGGCAATCACGCCATCCACTTTTTCTGCTAATAAAATCTCAGCAATATCTTCCACATCATCGGGCGTTAAATCAGGCGCTATTTTCACGACTAATGGTACGTATTTTTTGCGTTCTGCAAACAGCATTTGCTCTGCTTTAAGACCCTTTAATAAGGATTTTAATAACCCTGCTTGCTGTAAAGCACGCAGAGACTCTGTATTGGGTGAAGAAATATTAATCGCAACATAACTTGCATAGGGTGCTAACACACGAAAGCCATGTAAATAATCATCCAATGCGTGCTCAATCGGTGTATCGCGATTTTTACCGATATTAACACCAATAACGCCGTTAAATTTTATCTTGCGTAATTGTTCCGCGAGATAATCACATCCTTTATTATTAAATCCCATGCGATTGATAATGGCCTCTTGTTCCGGCAAACGAAACAACCGCGGCTGCGGGTTACCCTCTTGTGGTTTCGGTGTGACAGTCCCTACCTCAACAAAACCGAAACCCAGCGTCGCCAATGCATCAATGTAATCACCATTTTTATCTAAACCAGCAGCTAATCCGATACGATTAGGAAAAGTTAAACCCATCAAGGTACAGGGCTGCGATGAAACGGTTGGAAAAAATTGGGTTAATCCGAGTGAATGTGCTATTTGCAATGATTTCAATGTTACAGCGTGAGCGGTTTCGGGATCGAACTGGAAAAGAATTTTTTTGAGGTAGTAATACATAAAAAACTCTATATAAAAAATTCGACTATTTCGCTGTTACAAAACTCGCGATCAACCATTTCGTACCAACTTTCTCGAAACGAACTTGAATACGCGCATGCTCACCGCGGCCTTCATATTGTAAAAGCACGCCTTCGCCAAACTGATGATGATTTACGCGCTGACCAATCCGCATGCCGCTATCGTCGGTGGACACATCGCTACGCTCTTTTGTCCACCCTACGGAATTCATCGATGTTTGTGGTCGCGAGACTTTCGCCTTCAGTCGAACTTCTTCTAGAAATTCTTTAGGAATTTCACGCAGAAATCGCGAAGGCCGGTGAAACATTTCTTTGCCGTGAATACGGCGTGTTTCCGCATAGGTAATATAAAGCATTTGCATCGCTCGCGTCATACCCACATAACAAAGACGACGCTCTTCTTCTAAGCGTGTTGGATCTTCGAGTGACATATAATGCGGAAATAACCCTTCTTCGACACCACACAAAAATACCACCGGAAATTCTAAGCCTTTTGCAGAGTGCAACGTCATCAACTGCACGCTATCTTCATAACTGTCAGCTTGGCCATCGCCAGCCTCTAATGCAGAATTGGCGAGAAACGCGGTTAATGGCGTCATGTTTTCTTCGCGTGTGCCAGATAAATCAAATTGGCGTGCCGCATTGACTAATTCCTCTAAGTTTTCGATGCGGGCTTGGCCTTTTTCGCCTTTTTCCTTGCGGAAATGCTCAATCAAACCACTATTATGAATGATATGTTCCGTTTGTTCGTGTAATGGCAAATGCTCTGTATCATTACTCAATGAATTGATCAACCCAAAGAATCCAGCCAACGCATTCGCGGCGCGCGCCGTAAATGTATTATTCGCCAACAAATATTCCGCTGCCCGCCACAATGACACTTGATTTTGTTGGGCGTATTCGCGCAAGGAAACCACGGTGCGATCACCAATACCTCTTGTTGGCGTATTCACAACACGCTCAAACGCCGTATCGTCATCTCGATTGGCAATTAAGCGCAAATACGCTAAAGCATCTTTAATTTCTGCGCGTTCGAAGAAGCGCAAACCGCCATACACGCGATACGGAATACCAAACTGCATCATCGCTTCTTCAATGACCCGTGATTGTGCATTCGAGCGATATAAAATGGCTACATCACGTAAATCATTGCCTTCACGTTTCCAATCACGAATGCGATTCACTAAAAACCGTGCTTCATCTAAATCATTAAAACCGGCATAAACCGTAATCAGTTCGCCATCAGAACCGGTGGTCCATAAATTTTTACCTAGCCGACCCGCATTATGTGAAATCAATGCATTCGCTGCTTTTAAAATCACGCCGGTTGAGCGATAGTTTTGTTCTAAGCGCGTGGTAAGCGCCGTTGGAAAGTCGTGACTGAAACGCTGGATATTTTCGATTTTTGCCCCACGCCAACCATAAATAGACTGATCATCATCGCCAACAATCATGACATTGTTGTCTGCGCCGGCTAATAATCGTATCCACGCATATTGGATAGTATTGGTATCTTGAAACTCATCCACTAAAATAAAACGAAACCGTTGATGATAATGCTGAAGTAACTCGCGGCTATTCAGAAATAATTTATGCGCTTTCAATAACAGATCGGCAAAATCTATCAACCCGGCACGCTGGCACGCTTCTTCGTAAGCTTTGTAAATTTTTATCATCGTGCGCGCCGTTACATCGCCATAATCAGGCAAATGGTGTGGCTCTAAACCTTCGTCTTTTTTGCCATTGATAAACCATTGCGCTTGCTTCACCGGCCAACGATCTTCATCCAAACTTAAAGTTGCCAAGACACGACGCACTAAACGATATTGATCATCTGAATCTAAAATTTGAAACCCTTCTGGCAAGCCCGCTTCTTTCCAATGCAACCGTAGCAATCGATGCGCCAAACTGTGAAACGTACCAATCCACATGTTTCTGGATGAGCTACCCAGTAAGGTTTCAATACGCGAGCGCATTTCATTAGCCGCTTTATTCGTAAAGGTCACCGCCAAAATATTAAATGGCGACAAGCCTTCGTGCTCAACCAACCAGGCAATACGGTGCACCAACACACGCGTTTTGCCGCTGCCAGCCCCTGCCAAAATCAATTGATGGCAAAGTGGCGCGGAAACCGCTTCTCGTTGAGCGTCATTCAGGGAATCAAGAATATTAGGATTTGTCATAGCGGGCTATTGTATAAGACGGGGTAGATAAAATCACGGGAGTTTACATAAATATTCGGTGGACACGCTTGTGGAGTTTACCGTTTTTCAAATTATTAATGTGGCACATTGTCTCAAAAGTGCATAGAATGCTCAACCTGTGAAACATTAGTGATTGATACCATGACAAACCCAAATTACAAAAAAGCCACCTTCTTATTAAGCGCGGCTAAATTAAGTCAACTACCTAGCGACAAAGGGATCGAAGTTGCTTTTGTAGGTCGCTCAAATGCAGGGAAATCCAGTGTTCTCAATCAATTAACCAATAACAGCAAACTAGCACGTGTCAGTAAAACACCGGGGCGCACCCAGCACATCAATCTATTTGTACTCGATGATAATCGCCGACTGGTTGATCTGCCAGGCTATGGTTTTGCACAAGTCCCCAATGAAGTTAAAATCCAATGGCAAAAAACCTTAGATGCTTATTTACAACAGCGCGAATGTTTAACAGGACTTGTCTTAGTCATGGATATTCGTCACCCCCTCACCGAGTTTGATCGTAATTTATTAGCATGGGCAGAAGAATGTGGACTCACCGTACATATTTTATTGAATAAAGCAGACAAGCTCGCATTTGGGGCAATGAAAAAAACACTATTAGAAGTGACCAAGTTTATTAGTGAGTATAACAATCAAGTCACCTGCCAAGTATTTTCCGCCTTAAAAAGCACGGGAATAAAAGAGCTACGCGAACTACTGGATAACTGGTTTGCCCAACCTTTGGTGCAGAACAATCCCGACCAAGACGAATAACGTTAAGACTGTAGGGTGGACAAAGCCCCGTTATGCTTCTAAACGGGGCTTTGTCCACCCTACGATTTACAATCTTTCAGACCGCTCTCAATTTGTGTTATCCTAATGTGTTGGCATCTTAAATAATACCGTAATTGATTGAAAATAATAGAATTTTAAGCAGTGAATCGATGTCGATGTAGTTAAAAATAAAAACGAGTGGAGTATAAGCTTTATGAAATTTGAAAAAAATGCACATCATACTGCAGCTGACGAACCCATTATCCCAGCCAGTCAATCATTACCTGAAATCACACTCCGCGTTTTAGTATTAGGCACCATCCTGACTATCGTCTTAGCGGCAGCTAACGCATACTTAGGCCTGAAAGTCGGCCAAACGATTTCAGCTTCCATTCCTGCAGCCATTATTTCAATGAGCATTCTACGCTTCTTTCGCAATGCCAATGTCCTCGAAAACACGATGGTACAAACCATGGCATCCGTTGGTGAAGCCTTAACTGCTGGTGTTGCTTTCATTTTACCTGCATTAATTATTCTGCATGCCTGGACTGGATTTTATTATTGGCAAACTGTCATCATTGCACTACTTGGCGGTATATTGGGCGTGCTTTTCACTATTCCTTTACGACGCGCATTATTGATTGATAAAACATTACGTTACCCTGAGGGTATCGCAATTAGTAATGTGCTCAAAGCCAGCGCCAACAAAGAAAAAACAGATATGTCATCACTCACCATTGGTGGTGCTGTTGGCGCTATCATTTCATTATGCCAAGCTGGTTTCCAAGTACTTGCTGATCATTTTCAATATTGGTTTCAATCAGCTGGTACGATTTTTGGTTTTGGTTTAGGCCTCTCTCCAGCACTGATTGCAGCGGGTTATATTGTCGGTATTAATGTTGCCATCAGTTTATTTATTGGTATCGTGATTGGTTGGTTAGCGGGCGTGCCTATATTGGCTAGCATTTTTGGCTTACCGGATGCAGCAACCGCTAATGATATGGCCATGGCCATTTGGCATGATCACATTCGCTACCTCGGCGTCGGCACCATGCTCGTGGGTGGGCTATGGACATTAGTCACGTTAGTCAAACCTATCGTCCACAGTTTATCCGCTTCCATCGACACGATGAAAAAAGCTCGAGCGGGCACCAGTACACTCGCGATTCGCACTGAACGCGACATTCCCATTACCTATGTATTCTGGAGCTTGTTAGCGCTTATCATCCCCGTATTCTGTTTGATTATGTTTTCTATCATGCCGGAATCCACCTCGCTCACGCATAATTTTCGCATTATATTAGCTGCATTCTGTACGTTGTACGTATTCGTCGGTGGCTTTGTTTTTTGCTCGATTTCTTCTTACTTCGCAGGCTTGATTGGCTCCACCAATAATCCTGTTTCGGGTTTATTAGTGTCGTCGTTATTGATTCTTTGTTTGATTTTGTTAATGATCTTTAAATCCATTGGCGGCATTGATGGCAATGAATTACTCGGTGTTATCGTTGGCATTGGCAGCACGGTGATTATTGCGGCAGGCTTATCAATTTCCAATGATACGATGCAAGATTTAAAAGTCGGTCAAATTGTCGGGGCCACACCGTGGAAACAACAAGTCATGCTGGTACTTGGTGTTGTGGTGTCTGCATTTGTGATTCCGCCCATCTTAGATTTGCTTTACAACGCTTATGGTATTGGTGGTGTTTTCCCAAGACCTGACATGAACAAAGCACAAATGTTAGCGGCACCGCAAGCGGGATTAATGGCAACGGTTGCGCAAGGTGTTTATCATCATAACCTCGAATGGTCGATGATTATTGCTGGTGCAGTCGTTGCTATCATCTGCATTATGATTGATGAGCGCTTAAAAAAACTGGGATCGCGATTACCCGTGCTCGCCGTTGGTGTTGGTATTTACTTACCGCTCGATAGCTCTGTGCCCGTTGTATTAGGTGGCGTACTAGCTTATTTCATCCAACATCGTTTAAACAAACGCTACAACAACCTACCGAAGAAAAATAGTGCTACTAAAATTGCTACGCATAAACATCGTGGCTTATTATTAGCGTGCGGTATTGTTGCCGGCGCATCCATTATGGGGGTGGTGTTAGCTATTCCTTTTGCGCTAAAACAATCTTCTGATGCATTAAAATTAATGCCAGATCAATATCAATATTTAGCGGGGCCACTTGGTATTGCGGTAACAGTGTTGTTATGCGCGTGGATTTATCGTGTAGTGATGCGCAACGAGAAATGATTTGAAAAAATCCCTCCCAATCTCCCTTTTTTAAAGGAGGGGCTTTAAAAACCTCCCCCTTTGAAAATTGAGGGGGATTTTGAGAAAGCTATCAAGCACGTTCAAACGCAAAGCTCACCACATCAGCAACGCGCTGACATTTCAACGCCAACATGATAACGCGATCGATGCCTAATGCCACACCCGCACAGTCTGGCAAGCCATTTTTTAAGGCGGCGATAAATCGTGTATCGATATTTTTTTCAGGCAACCCATGTTGCTGACGAAATAACAAATCTCGCTGAAAACGGGCTTCTTGCTCAGCAGCATCTTGCAACTCATGAAAACCATTCGCCAATTCCACACCTTTAAAATACACTTCAAATCGAGAAGCAACTGGCGGATTTTCGTCTCGTACTTTTGCTAAAGCTGCTTGAGACGCGGGGAAATCATACAGAAAAATCGGGCGCTCTTGCCCAACCACCGGTTCAATGCAATGTGTCCATAACAAATCTAACCACGCATCGCGATCTGCTAATTTCCCAGTAAAAGAAATATTTTTTTGTTGCGCAATTTTTTCTAATTGCGCTGCATCTGCCGCATGAGGATTCACCCCCAGGTGCTGCTGAAACAAATCAGCGTAGCAAACACGCTCTGCTGGCAATGTCTGCAAGATAACTTGCAAGAGCGCATCCATGTCATCCATCAAAGCATGATGATCGAAACCCGGGCGATACCATTCTAACATCGTAAATTCAGGATTATGGACGCGCCCAACTTCTCCCTGACGAAAGGCTTTACAAATTTGATAAATAGCACCACTACCCGCAGCAAGTAGACGTTTCATGGCGTATTCAGGTGAGGTTTGTAAATAAAGAATTTTCTCTTCTGTGCTACCGATTTCTGTATAAATCGCGGGGATACCGACCACATGAGGATCTGTCACCGTGTGATGCGAAAGCAGTGGTGTATCCACTTCGAGGACATTTCTTTCTGCAAAAAAATGACGGATTTTTGCGATTAAATTTGCACGTTCACGAAGATGAGTCAGAGTTGCAGTAGGCTGCCAAGACATGATGAAAAACTCGTAGAGTGGAACAAAGCGCAGCGTGTCCGCCGGGAATGATGGTGGACACGCTGCGCTTTGTCCACCCTACATTTATTATTTATTCTTTTACTCTTGAAACATATTCACCAATACGCGTATCCACTTTAATTAACTCACCTTCTGGCACGAACAATGGGACGCGCACCACAGCACCGGTTTCAAGCTTCGCGGGTTTCCCACCACCGCCTGACGTATCACCACGTACACCTGGATCGGTTTCAACAATTTTTAATACGACAAAGTTAGGAGCAGCTACGGCTAATGGCAATCCATTAAATAATGTCAGTGTGCAATCACTTTGTTCTTTTAGCCAGAGCTTCGCTTCGCCTAAATGTTCGCGATCCATGACATATTGCTCAAAAGTTTCTTTGGTCATAAAGTGCCAATGAGCATCATCGCTATAGAGGTACTGTGCATCAACATCCATCACATCAGCGCTTTCAATTGCATCACCCGACTTCCAGGTTCGCTCAACGACGCGACTGGTTTTTAAGTTACGGAATTTAATACGGTTAAATGCCTGGCCCTTGCCTGGCTTGACCATTTCATTATCGAGAATGACACAAGGATCATTATCAATCATCACTTTCATCCCACTTCTGATCTCATTTGTGGTATAAACTGCCATCGCTTTCTCCTTTAAAGATTTGGCATATGATAATCGCATAAGAGAATAAAGACAAAGACGAACATGATTGACTTCAATTTAGACAAAACGATATCGTGGCAAACCGCATTAAGCCAAGCCATTCAAGACCCGCAAGAATTACTGGCCTTGTTGGAATTAGACCCTAGTTTATTAGCGGCAGCAAAATCGGCAGCCAATCTATTTCCACTCAAAGTTCCGCGCGGTTTTGCAGCGCGCATGCAAAAAGGGAACGTGAATGATCCCTTATTAAAACAAGTGTTACCGCTTGGCGCGGAACTGCTGGATGTCGCCGGTTATCAGCAAGACCCTCTGCAAGAAAGTGACGTCAATCCTATCCCTGGACTATTACATAAATATCAAAGTCGCGTGTTACTGACGTTTGTTGGAACTTGTGGGATTAATTGTCGCTATTGTTTTCGCCGACATTTCCCCTATGGCGACAACAATCCTGGTACCGATGGCTGGGATCGCGCATTAGATTATATCGCGAAAGATTCGTCGATTACCGAAGTGATTCTAAGTGGCGGCGATCCGTTAGTGGCAAATGATAAAAGCTTATGGGCTTTATCAGAAAAATTGAATGATATACCCCATGTGAAACGTTTACGTATCCATAGTCGCATGCCAATTGTTTTACCTGAGCGCATTACGGCGGATTTTTTACACTGGATGGGGCAATTAAAACAAAAACCTGTTTTAGTCACGCATTGCAATCACCCCCAAGAAATTAGCCCTGCTGTAGAGCAAGCCATGCAAGCGCTCAGTGATGTCGGCACTGTCTTATTGAATCAAACCGTCTTGTTAAAAGGCGTCAACGACAATGTCGATACGTTAGTTGATTTGAGTGAAGCGTTATTTGCGGCTGGCATCCAACCTTACTATTTACATTTATTGGATAAAGTCCAAGGTGCTGCTCATTTTGATTTACCAGAAGAAGAGGCAAAAAACTTACACTGGGGTTTAAATCAACGCCTTTCAGGGTATTTAGTGCCAAAACTAGTCTATGAAAAAGCGGGAGCTCCCGCTAAGTTGCCCGTGGAATTGTACACAGCCTAATTTTTGCTTAGCCAAATACATTTATCCAAAAAAACTCGCTCGCCGCCCACCGGGATAACATCTACAACTAATTGAATATAAATATATTTTATTTTCGTTTTTTGCGCAGATGTGACTAGCCTAGCTGATTTCAATACACGGCTTGTACAGACTTCTCAGATAGTTAGCCACACAGTTATCCACAGAAATTGTGGATAAGCTGACGTCATCGCGAGGCTGCGAAGCGCTTAGCCGTGGCGATCCAGATACGCGCTATAGTTATTGGTGGACACGCTACGCTTTGTCCACCCTACGGTTCTAATGCATATTCGTTTTACTATTTTGCGTACGCGCGTTCAATTCAGCAGCGACGAGTTGAGAAATCTTTTTTGATAGCGTCGTTTCGCCATGGCGATCAAAACGATGGCCAAAAAAATTTAACGCCTGTTTTTTGCAAAGCCCGCTATAGTTTGATTGGGTCTGTGTCGCTGCTCGGTTTAACTCATATTCCAAATTCATCAAGGTATACGTTTCGAGTTGTTTTATATTTTCTGAAACCAAAGAAAGAATATACGCATTATAATCTGGCATAGCTTGTTTCACGCTGTGTCTGCCTGTTGTTTTGTTTTTATTTTCAGCTGCGAGCGCTTTTAAAATATTTTCGATGCCATTGGGAGATTTCGCAACCTTCTCTAAAACAAGTGCCAACTGTTCAGGAGCATGGCGTGCAAGCATGTGCAAACCGGTCCAGCCGTCTTTATTTTGTGTTCTCAGTGCGAGAGCGATAG
>JABDGK010000016.1 GCA_013286085.1 Gammaproteobacteria bacterium
CAATCCGAGATTTTATTTATTAAACATTAGCGCGGATAAAGCGAGATTAACCCAGAAGCTAAAATTTGAATAAAATGCATAAAATCACAGCACAAATGTAAGCGTTCCAAGAAGTGCGCTTATCTAAATATTTACATTAAAACTCAATTTTTCTTAGCATAGTGCCATCGATATTTTCAACTCGTAATTGTTTATCAAATCACTGTATACCACGTTTCTCATATTCAGCCTCAAGAAAATCTCCCATCTCAGGATTAAATTCTCTGGCATTTTGTGTAATAGCTTTCACAAAATCGCTATAAGTATAGGGCTTACTGGTATCAAACGTTGAAAGAGTTTTGATATAAACCAGTTTCACGTTTTCAACACCAAATTTCATTGCGGCTTGCCATAGCGGTTGATTTGCCAAATGAGAAACAAAATAGTAAAAAGGCAGATCCAAAGAGGGGGGGTTCGTTTTTAACACATCTTGGATTGCTTCGACATACTTGGGATAAGTGGCGGAAAATCGTGTTGAACTTAATACTTTTAACATCCCTGTGCGCAAAGTGGGGAGTAAATCCGGGTAGCGTACAAATTCGTCCAGATCATCTGTATTTTCATAACAATCATATTTTCCAATCTCGGTAACGCCGGTGTGCAAGGCAGATAAAATATCGGCAGAGCCCTCTGCGACAGTCACTGAAGCATATCTATTATCTTGCTTTGCTAAAAGAGAATTACTCTCTCTAAAGTTATTTTTTCTGAGGTCATCGTCTTTAAGCACGGCGGCTGATACCCAATGACCTATTTCGTGACTCAATGAAGTATTATCAATCATGGCCGGCGTCGGATAGCTTATAGCTCCACTCGTCGCACCCGTATAACCAGTTGTGGGAGACTCAACATCTTTTGTTAAAGTCCAAACGAGTTTTTCAGGAAGTGGCAAGCGTAACTTAGAAAAAATATTATTATAGTCTTCGATTGCAGTGACCGCGTAATAATAAGTTTGAACAAAAGCAAATCTATCATCCGTCACGTCATAACAATATCGTCCTTTGCCATCGACAACCATGTTGTTCGGCAAGTTCTTAAAACTAAACTGTGATGTCGTGAAAATTCCATTCGTAAAGTGAGGTAATTCTACTTCAACCACAACCGGTTTGTTATTTTGGTATAACGCAATGCAACCTTTTTCCGCCCTGGCAAAGGATTGAAAACCGAAGGTCAGGCTTAAGCAGCTAATTGAAAGAATAATGTTCTTAAGGGTCATTTGATTCATCCTGGTTCTTATTGAAGTCCTCGCTACGCTTTAATTACCCAACTTGCAGAGACTTTTAATTTGAATGCTTGGTTCTGCATTTCTCCTGCTTGTCCATTTTTGAGAACCAGTCTTGGTTCTGTGATGACACTGCCATTTTTCTTAAATCCATAATGCACAAGATTGAACTGTAATGTAACCTGATTGCTGTCTATTGCAACAGCTCGCACTAGCATGGCTAAAGTAACAGGATCATTTTCTACGATTGTAGATTGAGTCATTACGACGTTATTTGTTTTTAAAACAGCAGGTATTTTAATAATTTTATTAATGTGTAGCGGCTTATCATAAAAATATCCATCGGGCTCTGCATCGAATTTGATGTTAAGAGTGAGTTCTTTATTTTTCTCAGACGCAAAAATAAGAGCTGGTTGAATAACAAATAAAAATAACGTTGCAATTAATAATTTTTTTATCATATGAATTTTTTCCTTAAATTACTTCCTATTTATAATAAACGAATGCTTTCTTAATGCTGGCGACTATAACACAAACGATGTTGTTTTTGCCGGAGAAAGTGCAAGAAAATGATATGCAGAAATCATGATTAAGGAACTGCATGAGGTCTATCGAGTTACCACACAAAAACAGTCTAAATAGTGAACATTTGGGGAAACATGGGGTCAGGCTTGACAAATAGACTTCTACTCCCTTTCTTTACACTCTAAAGCAAAACTTTTAAAGTAAGCATTCCCGCATCTTTATCCCTTTTTTATTCTTAAATATCTCATCAATCAATTTTTACAACTATCGATATCTATTTCGGAAAAATTATGGCAAGAAAACCTCGCATACACTACCCTGGTGCTTTTTATCATGTCATTTTACGTGGCAATAATAAACAACAAATCTTTTTTTCTGACCAAGACAGAGAGCATTTTTATTCTTTATTACAAGATGGCATCTTACGTTTTGATTATCGAATACATGCATTTTGCTTGATGACAAACCATGTGCATCTTCTGGTACAGATCGGAACTGTTACTCTTGCTAAGATCATGCAGAACCTATGCTTTCGATATACGCAAAAGATAAATAAATTACAAAGAGTTTGATATTTGCACGCTCAGCCATATCGCTAAATTTTTTAATCGTGATTTAACAGGATTGTCCCGGTCAATACGTAATCTTGAAAATTTAGATGCAACAAAGAAGGAATTTTTCGAATTGAAAAAATTAATTGAAAAGTCTTATTGTCAAGCCTGACCCTATTGTTCTGCTATTGTTCCATTATTCCCCTGATAAAGCGATGAGAAAGAAAAAGTTGTAATGTAGAAAGAATCAGATTTTTACAATTCGAAATCGATTCGCTGGGATAAGCGCTCATAAAAATATCCATCAAATCATTTAACGAAATTGGATTACCCAATAACGTCCAAATAATTTTTGATACCGCATCCAACTGAATTTTTTTTTGCGTGAATAAATTAATTAAATAAAAATCTGGTTCGTCAATACATTCTGCTATCGTTTCACAGCGCTGAAACGGCGCATTATTTTCATTAAGATGTGACAAATCAAAACAATGCGGTAAAAAATAAGGAGTTGAATATAAGCCGACATCTTCATTATAAGGCATCAGCACTCTACAATAACTTTTATCGCCCCAGCAACGCCATTCATTCTCGCGAAATGATTGCATCTCTTTTGCGTAAGGATGATTTTCTGTTTTTTTACAATAGGCTTTAAACAGAGCATATTTATTTTCTACATCAGGAGAAAAAATATTTTTTGGGCAATAATATGAATAATAGCTTAGCCATTGGTAATGAACGAATTTATTCAGGGTAATTGATCGAATAGCGCGAGCTGTGGCAATGTGATCGGTATGATCATTGGGATTCAATGTGGAATCATATTCTGTCGTATGAAACACACACTGATTATCTGAAAACCCCTGTGATTCACTTTCAATAATACTTGATAAACAATCACAGAAATCTTGCCATGAATCATATTTTGTCGAACAATCAACAGCTGTTATCGATTTATTTTCTTCTTTCAATTTTAATAGTGATTGAAATTGAAAAGCCGCGGAGCCTACCCCATAAGGAAACCCATCGGGTAATCGCAAACAATAGCAACGCGTATTATGATTAAAATAAGTTGTGATAGCATGTTGATTAACACGCTGAACTTCAGAAATAAACGGGGTTGTATTTCGCACTTCTGTCACTGACGCTAAAGCCCCCAACTCATTTAACTGCCACCAATCATCCGTTCTACCAGCATCATCAGCGGTAGTATAAATAAAAACAATTTTGTTATTTGAATTTAATAAATCACAATAAGCTTGATTACCACAAAATAATTGCCAATCGTCATAATGCGCAACAATATAAAATATTACTTTTTCGATCATAGTATAGCAGCCATTCTGTTTTTAATTTTATGTAATGCCTTTAGTGGAAGTTTGATTGGCACATAACGTAGTTTTTTCGTAGACGCAATATTTTTTAAATACTCACAACAGCAATACAAAAATGATTTATTGTTATTACTTCTAATAACCACTAAAAATTGAAAAAGCTGCGCTACAAAAAAATTATTTGTTTTGCGATGCATGCCATTATAAAACCATTTATCAGAAAATGTTATTTTGATATTTTCTAATGATATCAGTACATCCGGCGGAATATCAGCATTAAAATGCGTTTTTAAATAACGCAATGAATTTAGCATAAACAAACTGAGTGATTTTTTTTCTGATAAAAAAATAAAGCGATTCCAATCAATCTCACGACTGGCAATAATATAAAATGCATCGACAATCCAACGTAAGGGCTGAATATAGTCCCCCACAACATTGCCATGAAAACAGCAATGCAATAAATGATCCGTCGAACTCAGGGTTAGCATTGTTTGATGATACCAAGTAAAAGGGACTGCCGCTTCCCAATATTCATCATCTGCTTCTTTATCATAAGCAAAATGCAGGAGGTGATAATGTAAATCGATGCTATTATTTGCATCATCAAAATACGTTAATGCGCAAGATGTTTTGTAATCGAAATTTTTTAACGGTGTGCATTTAAATGTCTTCCAGCCATTTTTTTCTAAAATAAGGGCTGCATCAACAAAGCGTTCTGGTGGCACCATAATATCAATATCCATCATTTTTCTGGCGCCAGCATTCTTGTAATATAAAGTGTGATAGGCTAATCCTTTTAAGGTTAAAACAGGGATAGCCGCGTTGAGTAATTGCGATAAAATGGGTGAAAATGCATTGCATAAAAAACGATTTTCAGAAAAAACAGCGTAATACTTTATTTTTAATAAATCACTTTGCAAAAAATGACTTTGGTTTAATCGAATGGCAATATTAAAATATATCAATGAGAGTAAGCGTTCACCTGATGCGTCCAACTGATTCGCATTATGCGTTAAAAATAGCTGCCAAGCAGTATTGGCTTCACTCAACGATAAAGTGGCTGCTTTTAACAATAACAACTGCGTTTCATTCGGCCAAACCGATAAGCGATGATGCCGCTTCATTTACATTTTCCTCTACACGAATTATACCTGCTGCCAACAAAACATTAAAAAGAGCTTTGCTTGAATTAATGGCATCGTTTAGTAACGCTGGTGGATACACTTGCTGCAATATTTCATGTAATTCGTACCATGCAATTGTGGGAGCAAGCATCTGCCATAAAATAGATGAGGCTGTGTTGAGCACAACTACTTTTTTTGTTTCCATATTCATTAATAATACATCAGGATGAAAATTTTCTTCGGAAATACAATCATTACGTATAAGTTGAATATTATTATTAAAGATTATTTCTTTTTGTTCTACCCATTCATAATTATTCATCACAGAATCCTTCCATTCATTTGCCCACACTTTAATATAACTTAGAATTTTATTGGCATCGGCACCCAGCAGTGTATGGGGCAGATCCTCATAAACATCATATAGGCCTTCTGTCAGACAGGTCTCAATAAATAAAAGTCTATCTTCATCTATTTTTTTATTGTATTTATAATCGTAAGTCAGTAAAGCCAATTGTATTAAAATATGCGTTGGATTAATTAGCGCACATTCCTGTGCTGGTCTTGCATAGCCTGCCATACACAGCCTTAATGCAGGCTCGAATTCATGATGTGTAACAGCTCTGTTTAAATTAGTTTCTCGTTTTGCCCACGCATAACAGTTTAACCATGCTAAAAAATCAAATTGACCACTGGCAAGTTCGTTGCGTAATCGCACCAAATTAACCACATAGGATTTTTCATGCTGTTCATCAGATTCCGCAATATGCAGATTACGTGCATGCTTTTGCATCATGGTTGTTTGATCTTCATAGCCATGATGACGAATGACGACACTACTTAAAAAACGTGAAAGATATAAGGCGTCATGTTTGGTTGTAATATACTCGTGTATTTTTCGTTCCCAAAAAATATCAGGATGATTACGATGCATCTGCGAACATATTCTTGGTGTAAAACGACTATTGAACTGATGTCGAATATAAAAAATATTTTCCTGTAGCTTATTCCAATCGATTTTAGGAAATGAAAATAATTCTTCATCACTGTCTATCCATAATATAAAAGGATTTTTTACGCGTGAAAAGAAACTATTTTTTGCTTTTGCAAAATCATTTTCCCAACAAATGGAAAAAACATGAATATTAGTCTGCGTACACAAATCAATATTATCATGCGTTAAACCCAAATAAACTTCTAAATCAAATTTAAGCGCGGAATAAATGGCGCGTTCTGTTGAAGAATTGTAATGCTTTGCCAATATACAAGCAGCAACAGGACGATTAGCCACAGACAATCTCCAGTGCTTTCTGCTGATCACACTCACCAATCACCAAACGTTTGACTGCGCTTTTAGACGCTAAATAACGAATTATTTCGGTCATTTTTAAGCAATGTTGATTAGGATAGACCTGCATCAGAGCCAGTACCAATGCTGACGAGCGATTCAATACAGTAGCAGAAGTATTTTCTCCGCGCTCGAGATAATATAATGCTTTTATTTTAATGGGTTGGTTATAATCAACCATATTAGGCGATTTTCTACCAATAAATAATCCCGTGTCATAGGTAAATTGCCCTGCAATGACATTGGCTTCGCCTGATTTTTGCATGATTTCAGCGGGAATATCCAGCGATGGTAAGCGTTTTCGCAAAGGTTTTGGAAAAGCAGTAACGGTATGGCTGTTTGAATCACAGGCAATGATATCGTCACCAAGAACAGCATAATTAGAGAGCCACGCGTTGACGGCCAAGCTGGTTTTTCCAGAATGGGATAAGCCTGAGAATAAAACTGCTTCATTATTCACAACAATAGCACCGCCATGTAACATTAATTGCTGAGATCGCCTTAGAAAATAAAAAGCGATTTGATTCACTGTGTTGACTAGCAAATCATTCATGCATGTAAACACTGTTTCTTCATTTGAATAATGCGTCTTTAAAATATAATGATTCTCTGCCTGTTGGCTCACTTGAAAATCCGCTTGCTCGCCATTGTCAATCGAGCATGCAAAAGCGGGTAGTCCTAGCAATGTAAAAATTTTATGAAGGCGAGCATCATCAAACAACAACACGATGGTAACCGTGACTGTATCCCACTCTACACTATAGAGCATTATTTTTACGGACCAGGTTCTGAAAAGACATTATTAAAAACGTTATTGGTTTGTAGGTTGACGAGTTCAGTTGCGGCAGGCAATTCGCCTAGTGCTTTCAGTTTTTCAATCATTTCTTTAGTTGATTTTGCTTTTTCACACTCTTCCACAATCTTACTCCCTTAGTAGCGTTTCCAGTTTTTTGATGCTATCATTCTGTAGACTTGCCTGTCAACTTGTAACGGAATACCCCGTGAGCAAAATCGTGTTCTTTTTTTCACACTCAATTCAAATAAAATGGTATGCGACATTCGCAGAAATTTTTAAAAATTATTTTACAGACTGCAAAATACATCTGTTTGTTCACGGAGAAACAGATCAACAATTTGCCTCTCACTTTAAGCAATATGATGAAGTTATCAATATTCTTGATGGGTTTATATTTAATGAAAAATTGCACTTACAAAATATTTGTTTCTCTAATGATATTAAAGAACTTGAAAACAAGCTAAACCAATCATTTTTCTGGGAAGACGTGACGATCGATCGTTGGATTCGAGCAAAACAATCTCCTTCCTATTCTATTCAGTATTTAAATCATGCCTTCAATCTGATCAAGCAACGCTACCAACAATATCGCCCTATTTGTGGATTTGGTGAAAGTACCATGGCCATCTATCGTTTAGCGCACCACCTTTTTGAACATGATCGACGCTATTTTTTAGTGCCGATAGTAACACGTTTTTTTGAGAGATTTTATATTGAAATAGATTGGGATTTACGTTGGAAAACTATGTTTGACTGTTATCAAAACTATGTAAAAAATGGTATACCTCCGCATCTTCAAAAAATAGCAGAAGAAAAATATAAGGCGATTGTAGCATATCATTACAAACCTGTAGGGCTAAATCATCATTCAAAAAAATGCAAAAGAAACAGCGATATTACGCGCTGGTTTAACATTAAAAAATATTTTAATGTTATTGCCAATTTATATTCAGTCAATAAAAATGAAATAAAATGCAATGTGCGTTATTGCACAACTGCTAATACACTAACAAAAAAAATTAAGGCTTATTTGTTTAACAAAAAAAGCTATCAGTTTTTAGAAAAACACTTCGAAAAGTCTATCCCACGCAATATTACATTTTGTGTTTATTTCTTACATTGTCAGCCTGAATATACTATCGATAGCTTAGGACGATACTATCAAGATCAAGAATATTTAATTGCTAATATTGCTGCAAATTTACCATCCAATTATTTTTTGCTGATTAAAGAGCATCCTGCTATGAAGGGTCAGCGTCCGATAGCTTTATATAAAAAAATCATGAAAATAAGTAACGCGGTACTCATTCATCCTGATATCGATTCGCATACATTAATTTCTCAATCTCAACTGATATTTACCGTTTCAGGAACGGCTGCATTAGAAGCGGTTTTTTTAAATAAGCAAAGCATTGTGTTTGGTCAATACGCTTATAGTAATGCGCATCTTATTTCTTTTTGTGATAGTTTTTGGAAGCTCAATGCCTTAATTAGAGAAAAATTAGCTTATCAACCTGATAGTGTAGAAACAAAAAAACACGCTTTGTGTTTATTAGCAGCAAAATATCAACATAGTTTTCCTGGAAAATTGCCTTACGCGGGTGATTTAACGGATTTATATATGCATGATGATAAAAATATACATGACATTACAACATCATTCAAACAGATACTGTCAATATTGTTTTGTGGAAAAAATAATGAATATAAATTCTCTATTGGAAAATAAAACTATTGCACTGGTTGGACCATCAAAATCAATTATTAATACTGGTTTTGGACCAGAAATTGAGTGTCATGATTTGGTTGTGCGTCTTAATCATCAATGGCCAATAAATAATGACTTAAAAAGTGACATCGGTGAACGCATGGATATTTTATATCATTGTTGCAACCCCGATTTTTCAATGATGCGATTTTCTATTCCTGAGTTTCAAAAAACAAAAATGGTTTTTTACGAACAAGGAATTCAAGATGCGCTATTACGCATGAACTGTTTAGAATATAAAATCCCTTGTGTGGATATCACCGCAGAATATCAAACACTACAACACCAATTGAATACCTTTCCAAATACCGGATTGGTTGCTATTCGTCATTTGCTGTCTTTCCCGATTCGCTCTTTGAAACTTTTTGGCATTACTTTTTTTCAAGAACCTTACTATGAAAATTATTTAGGCAATGGTGCAAATGCTAAGCATTGGGAAAATAACACACTGCCCAAAAAGATCGATCTTCATCAATTGGATGTTCAGTTTGCTTATTTTTTAAAATATTTTAGCAATGATTCACGATTGGCAATAGATCAGTATAGCCGTGGAATCATGTGTATTTAAAAAAGGTAATCGAAGTGGCACATGAAAAGGATTAGAACAGCAGTTATTGGCGCGGGTTATTTAGGCAAGTTTCATCTTGAGAAATTGGCCTCGCTTCCTCTATCCTCTTTGGTGAGTGTTGTTGATATTGATTTGCCTCTGGCGCGTCTGCTGGCTAAGAGATACGATATAATTGCGTTGAAAAACTATCAATCCCTCATTGGAAAAGTTGATGCGGTTAGTATTGTTACGCCAACGGCTACACATTTTGAAATTGCAAAGTTTTTTCTTGATCATGGCGCGCATGTATTTGTTGAAAAGCCAATCACCTTGGTTGTTGAAGAGGCCAATATTTTAATTTCACTTGCTAAAGCCAAGGGTCTTGTTTTGCAGTGTGGACATATTGAGCGTTTTAATCCAGGATTTAAATTTGTTCGTCCACAATTGTCTTGTCCCGTTTTTATTGAGGCGCAAAGGTTTGCGCCATTTAAGACTAGGGGTAGTGATATTTCAGTAATATTTGATTTAATGATTCATGATCTTGATATCATTTTATCCATCGTAAATTCGAAAATAACCAGCATTGAGGCTATTGGTGCTAATGTTTTTACAACACTTTTTGATCTTGCCAATGTGAAAATTACCTTTGAAGATGGCTGTATTGCAAAGCTAGCAGTGAGTCGCGTTCATGCTAGTTCTGTTCGAACATTATCTATTTTTCAAGAAGAGGGTTGTTTCTATATAGATATGAACAAAAATAGTTGTCATATCAGCCCTATGAATAGCGCTAATCATAAAGATACTTTCCCTTTCTTTCCTGCAGCTCTTTTAGAAGAAATTAGCTTAGCAAAAACGGATGCTTTAGAAGAAGAGCTTGGCGATTATTTGGAGGCTATTGCCTCCAAACGATTGCCTACTGTTTCTGGGGAAGATGCGCGCAATGCACTGGCTCTTGCGATTCAGATTTATGATATTATCGCCCGCAAGACGCAGTTGGAGGCACCACTTTTAGCTGTTGGATAATTATAAATAATCATAAAGAAAGCTGTGAATTTTATTGATCTTCAGTTGCAGTACCGGTTACATCAGACACAGATTGATACTGCTATTATGCGTGTTTTAGAAAGAGGTCAATTTCTTATTGGCGCTGAAAGCAGGCCAGGATCAAATCTAAACATAGGCAATAGTATTAGTAAAACGCCTATGTTTAGATTTGCCCCCAGGTCTTACTATTTGCTCTTATTACCGCATCGATCACGCTAGCTTAACTGATAACTCTCGCTCACGAGTCAATACTAAGTTGCGCGCTGTAAAAGGAATTTTTCGAATTGAAAAAATTAATTGAAAAGTCTTATTGTCAAGCCTGACCCCACAGTAGCCGCTCTGCCTCTACCAAGACACACTGGTCACCGCTTGATAGCCATAGCTGTTTATCTTGTATCGTTGCTTGTAACTGCATATTACGCTGATTAAGTTTAGCTAGTTCTGCTAGTGTTGTTGGGGCAATGCGTAATATTCGTAAATTTTTCAGTCGAGTAATTTTCTTTTGCATACCCTGCCACCAAACATCAGAACCGCGACCATAAATATATAACCAAACTTGTCTGGCACGACCGCATGCCTGGCGTAGACGTCGCTCATCAGGTTCTCCCAAGTCAATCCATAACTCAATATCACCCGTAGCGCTTTTCTGCCAAATCTCAGGTTCATCTATAGCAGAAAGGCCACGAGTAAATCGCAATTGCTCACTGGCGTGTAACGCAAATACAACAAGTCGCAGCATCAATCGTTCCAGTGTTTCCGATGGATGCTGTGCCAATGTTAACGCATGGGTGTGATAATAGCCGCGATCCATGTCACTAATAATTATTTCAGCTTTGTGTATAGTCGCTTTTAACGCCATAGGTTTTTATCCAGCTGCTTGATAGGGTTGGTTATCAGTATCCATTCAGCTAAGTTCACTTAGCTGAATGGATACGTTATTGCTTAATCCATAGTTTGAGAATAAATTGCTGATCCTGTCTTTGGGTTAAGTGTATGCGTTTGGCAAAGCGCATACAATTAATTGCGAGGAAAATTAAAATTTTCCGCGTCTATTACTAAAGCGTCATGTTATATGTGAATACTTGACACCTTTTCCCACGGCAATTAATTCAAATAAATCAACAGGGTAATTATTTATCTGGGCAAAAAGCAGGCTGTCCGCATTGAAGACAGGATGTTTTTGGGATACTATGCCGCCTTACTGAACAGTGGGAAATTAAAGAGGCATACATGTTAACATCAGACAATCGAAAAAGAACATACACCGATCCATCAAGTGCACAAAACTATAATGCCAATAATGCACTCCAAGTAAATAGTGTAACTCAATTTCTCAGCACCCACATAAATTCTGCCCAAAAAAATTCGAATATATTTGATATTGGTTCTGGTGATGGCAAGGTAACATTACAAGTTGCCGAATTTTTTAATAGTCGTTTTACTACAGGGATTGATATCTCACGTGATAGAGTTCGATTTGCCCGCAAGCATTATCATAGCCGAAGTTGGTTTTTTTCTCGTGACGCTGCCAAATTAAACAAAACAGCCGCATGTGAAACATATGATATTGTAACGAGCTTCAATTCTTTACATCATCTGCCTGAAGCAGATCATCCAAAAATTTTTCAACAAATGGAAACTATTCTTAAACCTAACGGACAAGTATTTTTATTAGTTGCAAGTCGAAGCCCTGAATTACATGATGCACTAGATGAAACTGCAAATAGCAAAAAATGGAAAGCGCATTTCAATGGCTTTATCAATCCTCGCGTGTATCGGAATGAGAAATATTATTCTGCATTAGCCACACAAGCTGGTTTTAGTGTTTCAAGTGAAATCAATAAACCAACACTGCATACATTTGCAAATAGAAAAGCCATCGAAGACTTCATTCATGGCTGGTCTCCTCACGTTGGATTTTTAAAATTAAATTCGCTTGATGCATTATGCGACCAATTCTTAAAAGATGTGAGCCGGCGTTTATCTGAGAAGATAGGAAACCCTGATGGCACACTTTCCCTTCCGCAATATAATAATGAATTGGTCTTGCGTAAGCCGGGATTTTTTGCATCACACAGTTTAGCAAATAGAACACCTACAGCCGAAGAAGAAAAATTAATGGACTCGGGCGCTCCAGCCATGAATACGCGTAAAAAAGCAAAATTTTAATTTCCTAAACGTACAGTATAAGAATCGGAAATATAAAATATGAAAAAAATTATCTACATTGCTGATCCAGAGATATTATCCATACCCATTGTTGAATGCAACGAGCCACTTATTGATGTTAAAAATCGTCAAGAATTACAATATGGACCGCCACCAGAATGCGAGCTCACAGCTGAATGCTATACCAAAATGCGGGAAACTATATTTGAAAAATTGTGCCAAGCACAAAACGATTTACCTCACCAATGGCGCTTTAGATTGTATGAAGGGTTTCGCAGCCTACAAGGACAACAAATGTTATTTGAACAAGAATATCAACGTGTTCTTGCGCGTGAACCTCATAAAAATAAATCGGAATTATTTCACGAAACAACGCGACTCGTTTCACCTGTCACTAATTTAGATGGAACAAAAAACACTCCTCCTCACAATACTGGCAGCGCGGTTGATGTTGAAATTATTACCGAAGAAGGGGAGCTAGTTGATATGGGAATGGCTGCTAAAGACTGGAATCAAGTTGCCCCAGAACTCTGTTTAACAGATTGTAACTCTATCAGTAAAACTGCAAAGCAAAACCGCAAATTATTACTCGGGATAATGAATAGTCACGGATTTGTAAATTACCCCACTGAATGGTGGCATTTCTCTTATGGTGATCGTTATTGGGCTTATCATCAACCGGTTAAACAAGCAATTTATGGATCGGTTGAAGAAATACTATGACGATAAAAGCTATCAAACCTAATTTTTTCAAATTGCTTATTTTATTAATTGTGGTTTTATTTTCATATACCATAGCACATGCTGAGCAGCCGTTACCGAAAATTTTTTTATTTGTTGGTAATGCGATAGAGCACAGTTTTTAAGCCGGGGCTTTAAAATTGAATACATTCGAAAATAAAGTGGCTGTCATTACAGGCGCTGCTTCTGGAATTGGCAAAGCTTTGGCAATGAAATGCCTTAAGCTCGGCATAAAAGTAGTTTTAGCTGATAATAATCAAAATAAACTTAAGCAATGCAAAGATGAATTAAAAAATTTTAATAATAAGATTTTAATTTGCCAAACGGATGTTTCCAAAGAAATAGAAATAATACAGTTAGCCAATTTAACAATTGAAAAATTTGGTAGCGTGCATTTTTTATTTAATAATGCTGGCATTCCTGGTGCATTAGGACCCATATGGACGCAATCAACAACAGATATTGAGGAAGTTATTCAAGTAAACCTAATGGGAACTATTTATGGAATAAAAACATTTATTCCAATTATGTTAAAACAAAATGATAATTGCTATGTTATCAATACCAGTGCTGGGGCTGGATTACTAACAGGCGCTGGGTTATCCGCTTACAAGGCATCTAAACACGCCATTGTGGCTGTTTCTGAAGTCTTATATGCGGATTTAAAAGCCATACATGCAAGTATTCATGTTTCAGTTTTGATCCCACATTGGGTAAATACAGATATTGCTAAAAATATCAAAACAGATGATAAGAAAATAATTAATGACAGCATAGAAAGATTAATAAATTTTGGGATGCCGGCAGAAACAGTGGCAGAAAAAGTTTTTGATGCGATTAAGAATCGCCAATTTTACATTTTTACTCATGCGAATGAGCACCTGCCTAAGATTAAAAAAAGAATGGAAACCATATTATCAATAGGCAACCCATGCTGAGCAGCCAAGAAAACAAGGAATATGATGACTGTTGAAAATGAAGGAAAGAAATATGACCTTATCGCATCTGCTTATGCTGAAATACGCAATTCTTTTGCGACAGAACAACAATATTTAGATTTATTGATGAACTACTTGAAACCTAATTCACATATTCTTGATATTGGTTGCGGATCTGGATTTCCAATCGCATCTTACTTACTTCAACATGAATTTCAGATAACAGGTATTGATGGTTCAAAAGAACTTTTAAAAATTGCTAAAATAAAATATCCCCCAATGAAGACTGTTTGTGGAGATATACGTACTCTTGAGTTAAATGAAAAATTTGATGCCGTTGTCGAATGGTGGTGCCTTTTCCATATCCCGCAGCAAGACCATGAAAAAATGATTTTACGGTTTGCCAATTGGTTAAAACCAAATGGAATTTTGGAATTTACTACCGGTGATCAAGAATATGAGGGAAAAAACAGTAATATGCTTAATCAAGAATTAAGTTTCTATAGTCTTGATCCAAAACAATATGAAAAATACCTGCATAATGCTGGTTTTAAAATATTATTATGCGAATCCGATCAAGATCAGCATTTAGTATGGATTGCCAAATACGAACCCTAGTGCTAATGAGAATTATTTATGTATAAAATAGCAATCTCCCACGATGTAAATGATGCTGATGTAAAAATTATTCAGGAAGGACTGATTGAATCTAGCAAAAAATCTCTAGGTAGCACTGACTTTATGGAGAAGTCATTTTCTGTATTGTTAAAAGACGAGAATGGCAATATTCATGGTGGCGTGTTAGCACGTTTCGACTTGGAGTCCATTTATATCGATATGTTATGGGTTAATGAAAACTCCCGACATCAAGGGTATGGCACAACGTTATTAAATGCCGCTGAAAAGGAAGGCTATAAGTTAGGTTGTCGTTACTCAACGTTGGACACATATGATTTTGAAGCGGAAGCATTTTATTTAAAAAATGGTTATGAGCGTTTTGGAGAAATAAAAAATTATTGGCTTAATCATTCCAGGATATTTCTTAGGAAAAATTTGCAATCTAGCTCACACGCATCAGGGAAATAGTAGAAGGCAGGGGGCCTGTTTTATGACTTTAACTCCTTAGGGTCTTTTCCGATTCTAGCATAAATAAAACCCATTAATCTTGTTATGTTACGCTTTAAAAATCCAGAAACTCTCATGGCAAAAAGATAAAATTTATATTTTAAAAATATAGTAAATTGATACTCTCTTTCCAGTTCAAAACCTAAAGAGTTAGCTAAGTTAATGGATGCTAAATTGCTTTTATTGCAAGCCCATACTGGTTCTTTTCCTGATGCTAAAATATCTGTTATAAATTTTCCACAAACAATTTTTGCCAAGTTTTGTTTGCGATATTCGAGATGTGTCATAATGCCTAGTTCAACATATTTTTTAGAGCTCACACCGAGTGTTTCACTAGCAATGCGATTTTTTTGCTTATCCCAGATGGCAAAACCATAAGCCTCATCTATACATTTTTCTTCACTGCCATACAGTTTTTTCTCCATGTTAAATCCAGAACTCATTCTAAAAATTGCTTCATTTTTCTTATTGAGAGGGGTTAATTCGAAAACGCTTGAGCTAGGTAATAGCAAATAATTTTTTGTTTTATCTTTTAATTTAAAAGATAGACGATCAATTTTGGTGAGCCCACATAATAGTAAGTTAAAATGTTTGCTTGCTGGGGAAGGTTCAAATACTAAATGCATCCTGAGATTGTATTTTAATTTTTGGAGAAATTTTTTAAACAATGATTGAGTGATATCACCCTTGATGTAGCAAATATTGGCGTTACTTTTAATTAAAACGGCGGTAGGATTGTCACTATTATCAACCCAAATTTCACCCGGCATGCGTTTTTCAAGAATGGCGTATACCACAACAACATCAGGAAAATCAGCAGGAAAAAATTTTAAAACTTTTTGATATTGATCATTTTTTAGAAGAGAAATATTCATAATTTTTAGGGAACAATGGGGTCAGGCATATGGGTTACGTTGATATTTTTCAGTATAACACAATCAAAGATTACGCATAAAAAAAATTTAACGTACAATAATCGGAGTTATGAAAAATCCGGATTTATTGCAGTGAAAGAAATGATTACGTCTGAATGTACAGCATTGCTAATGGAACATAAAAAATGAAACATCATACACATGCAATCACATGGGCAACCGATCATCTGATCTCTAATGGGTACTCCCTACAACATTCGCCTGACATCATCGTGGAAACACCCTGGTCTAGTGTAATCCGATTTTCAACCTCAAAAGAAGATATCTATTTAAAACAAACGTCACCGTCCTTATTTTTAGAACCCAAGATCATGCAATTACTGGCGAACCAATTGCATGCGAGTGTACCTATTGTAATAGCCAGCAATGATGATCTGCATTGTTTTTTGATGAAAGATGCAGGACTTTCACTGCGTCAATATCTAAAAACAGAACTTCATTCAGACTTATTGTGCCAAGCTATAAAGCAATATACGACTATCCAACGATCGACAGAGAATCATATAGAATCTTTGCTTGCACTTGGCGTTCCAGATTGGCGACTAGACAAATTACCCAACCTATACGATCAGCTTATTAACCAAGTAGCGTTTTTAAAAGCGGACGGTATTACGGACGAAGAACTGCAAATATTACGCGATTTAAGTCCGAAAATTACAGCACAATGCGCATTACTATCCCACTATCAGATACCAGAAGCCTTGGTTCAACCCGATTTTAACACTAACAATACTCTATATGATCCTATCATTAAGAAAATGACACTGATTGACTTAGGTGAGATAGTAATTACTCATCCATTTTTTTCTTTACCTAATTTTCTTCTGCAAGCCACTATTCATCATGGCGTAAAAGAACTCGATCAAACCTATCATCAACTTCAAAACGCTTATTTCGAAAATTGGGTAGAATTAACAACAAAAAATCAGCTAGTAGAAGGATTTATACTAGTCAAAAAGTTATGGCCTATTTATTCCGCCTTGGCTCTTTATCGTTTAATGACCAGCGTAGATCTGCAAGCCTTTAAAGCCTATTGTGCCAACAAACCAAATCGACTCGCTGGGTATTTGAGAGAATATGCTGCTTCGACATAAAAAATCAGCTATATTTCCGTTATATTAACCCAAATTTGCCATTCTTTGACTTTGCCACTGTCAAGTTTATATAAATTCATGACATCGAGCCTAACTTGTATACCGTCGGGGATGTGCTTACTAAACAGAGCATTTTGTTCTACGCGAAAGGCTATACGATCTTCGTCCGCAATGACATCCTTTATCTCACTTTTTAAATCCTTAAACATGTTTTGCAAATCAGGCAAGCGCGCTTTCAAATCGCTCAAGCCTAACTGTTTTGACATCGCATGATTAAACATGACAAGGTCAGCAGCAAAATATTTATCAAGCATCTGTTCGTTTCCAGGCGCAAACGCGGTTACAAATGAATCGAACGCAAATTTATGTGCAAAACCAACAAATAATTCTTCATCACGCATGGTTATTTTACCTCTCAAGTGTGCAATGGTTTGGTCAATTGTCTTAATCAATTTTTTTGTTCGATCAAGACTCTGTGCGAGGACTTGCTTGTGAGAAATCAAGGCATCAATTTTATTGAAATCATCACTGCTGATAGTCCGCTGTATATCATTGAGAGAGAAACCTAATTCACGATAAAATAAAATTTGCTGCAGCATCAAGATCTGCTCTTCTTCATAGTAGCGATAATTATTATCGCCATAATAAGCAGGCTTTAGTAATCCGATCGTATCGTAAAAGCGCAGTGTTCGGATACTGATCCCTGATAGCTTTGCTAAGTTCTTTACTGTATAAGACATTTTGGTTTTCCCATCGCTGATGTTTAGCATCATAAAGGGTGACGTAACGAGAGAGTCAACAGACTCTACAATTATAATAAAAGAAAGGGGTCATGCTATATGCGAATACGTGATACCTTATCTGATGCCTGCGAATTTACATTACCTGCCAACACGGTTACTGGCGCTGCTTGTAGAGAACGTGCGCCCCATAACGTATTGCGATCCTTAGACACCATGGGTAACGAAGTAGAAAAAACAACAGCGCGAGCGTTGTGTATAGAAGGCGCTTCCACTGGCATCGAAGCAGGATTCAAATCAGAAGCATGGCCTGGTATTGGCACAGCAGGCGTAGATTCACTCACTACAATAATCTGCTCTACATCACCATCACTATGCTCCTCAGGCACACTTTCCAAAAGACGATCTTGCAATGTTGAGCGCGAATCAAGTGACACAAGATGTTTCATTGAGCCCGAGCGAACAATAGCATATGCAATCTTAGTATTTTTCGTATCGAATCCCCAAATAATATTGGTAACGAATATTCCTATGCCGGTTAGCAGCGCAAGCTCAAGATTTTCACTTGTCTTGAGCACAGTAAAGGTGGCATTGACGCCAAACGCTGCGCTATCAAGAAAATTGGCAACCATGAAGAGCTGATCAGCGCGTGACCGTTGGAAAAATGGTTTTGCAGGCTTCGCTGGTTTATACAACCAGGCATTGGTGCGATCTAATGTGGATTTACAGCTCGTTAAAAATGACAGCGCCACAGCCGAAGCAATTTGTGCACGCGATGAATATTTCATTAATTCACAAATTACGTTACCAATACTCAGCAGCCCGTCGGGTGTATTTTCGATCCCTGGAATCACTTGCAATTGTTTAACTAGCACACCAATAGCTTGCTCAGGCGAGTAAAATGCGGCATTCGTATAATTGTAATAAATCGTTAAACCAGCGGATGCTAAAGCAACCATAACAATGCCAAACGCTTTTAGATAACCCACTTGCAAAGTTGGAAGAGAACAAGTAGATAATGCTTTCACCTTATCCCATAACACCATCGCCTCAAAAATGGCGCGATTACCTTTCAAAATATTATTTGTATCCACACGCGCCACGCCAATACAACCCGCTGCCGGCAACGTTAAACCGATTTGCACACCCCAATGCGCACTGTTAAAATTAGGGATTTTATTAAAAATTGTAATTGCTGTGGTTACGCTCTGACTCACTAAATTCAACGAAGGCAACAATTTAATAATTATCCATCGTGGCGGTGAAATCAGCGCATCTACCAGCTTCGCACAACTGTCTTTGCCATTAAAATAGGAATCATAATTAAAAATTGGCGTGCCTTTGGGTACTGATTCGGCAAGCTCCGACATGGCATTACTGCAGTCGGATGTAGTAGCAAGAAAGAGATTGGGTCGATTCAGATTACCTCGCACTTCTGTAGGTGATTGTATGGTAATTTTTCCATAGCGATTTGCGAGCAACTGCATGATGATTGCAAGCTTATTTTTTTTGCCGCCCACAGTAGGAAGTTCAATCTGATCAGCTGATAATTCCGTTAACTCATCGTCATCGAGAACAAGACAGAGTTCTTTGGTATCATGCCGCTCTTTGTACAGCTTAATTTCTGCATCGAAACGATCATATAGGTATCTTAATTTTTCATTCAATCTTAATGGATCAATAGGATTACAAACTACAACCGTTTTTGAAATAAAATTCGCATAGACTGTCGCCGTATCAAGCAGAAGACAAATAGTAATAATGACACCAAGGTCTATCTTACCTGTAAGCAAACCATCAAAAGAAAATGTGTTGAGAAATACAGCTGCTAAAAGAAAAAAAACTATTTTAAACCAGACACCCACAGTCGTGGCTTTGCCAGCTAAGCGCTGTTCTAATGAAAACTCATTCTCTTGGGGTTCGGGTTCTGGCAGATAAACTTTCTTAACCTCCCCTCTGGTCAGCATGCAACAAGCCCTTATATATTTATTATTATCAAAACCATGGCTCGGAATTATAAAGGGGGTTTGTTATAAAGCCAACTGCAAGACATCCTCTCTCACAATCTAATCGCCAATTTTATCAAAATTTAGTCAACTTAAGAGTCGAACATGGACTAAAACATAGCAGGAGCAGCCGCATGATCCAAAGTGGGGGCTGGTTTTTTATACTCAAATACCTCTTCTGCTACCCGCGTCATGGCTCTGGTGATATCAATAAACTGGCGAGAAACTGTACCTTGATGAGAGTGACTAGCAAGACTGTCGATATGTTGATTTAACATTTTCACAGTATTAATAAAATCTCTATCTTGTTCAGTGATTAGTAAACATTGTTGAATAATCGCCACTACCTGCGTTTTAAATGCCATGCTTTGCTCTGGATCAGTTGCTTTCATTTCACCAATCCGTGTTGTTCGGCCAAAAAAATTAATAGTCGATACCATCATGCTCGGCAATCGACGCGCGACCGCGCTGGATTTAGAGGGTTTTTTATTTTCGAGATAGGATAACGCGGCTTGTTCCCAAGCAATCAGTTTTTGTAGTATTTGTTGCGTGTTACAGTTAACTGAACCTAATTGCACCATGAGCACTTGAAAAACTTGTGATAACGCTGCTCGACCAACATTGGACTGCTTCGCTGCGCTAGCCATTTCACTCGCTCTCTCTTTTACGCGTTGTTGCTCATGCAATAATTCAATTTCTTTATGCAACATGTCGACTTCAGATAATGAACTCGATGCTGCAGCTTGACTACTGGAAGATTGACCTTCTTCAGGTACCGCCACTTGCATCTGCCTTCGTTCTTTCTCGGCTTTTTCTAGCGCTTTTTGTTGCTCTTCCGCTAAGGCAGCTAACTCTTCAGCCTTTCTTCGTTCTGCTTCAGCTTTTTCTAGTGCCTTGCGTCGCTCTTCTTCTAACTCTTGCGTTCTTCGTCTTTCTTCATCTAATTGCGCTTGCACAGACTGCAGCGTTGCGTGTGCTGCTTGTAATTTCACTTTCTCTTGATCAGCAGCGGAAGCCATCGCTTGATGCTGTCTTTTTAAATTCTCAGCCCGTTGCTCCGCGAGATTTCCGGCATATTCTGCAGCTGCCTTAGCAAATATACCGCGTATCTTTTCAAGCGATTTAGTGATCTCACTTATTTTAGACGTTTTTCCTTTAGCTTGAACTGATTTGCCTCGCGTTTTAATGGCAATTAACTTATCACTCGTTAACTTCAAGTTATTCGTTGCTGTTGCAAGCTGCAAATCAATACCACTAAAAATAGCATCTTGAGAAACTTTATCTACGATGAGTTGATTATGCTTATCATATTTCACCAACAATTGCTCGCATTCAATAGAACAGGTTGCTGTGACAATAAACTTATATATTGCGTCTGTAATGTTAAAAATGTCTTCTTTATACTTATCTTTTACGTTTAATTCGATAAATTTTTTAATTTCTTCTTTTTTAAAAAATTGCCCGATAGATGCTTCCGCATTTTGTTGTCGACTCAGAATACCCATTTTAAATAATATATCATTTTCGATATTGGTAAGCTTGACAATACCGGGATAGGCAGCCTTAACCATAGCCACACCAAGCTGATTAAAATTAATCTTATCGGCAGGATTACGTAACAAGCTAGCAGCAAATTTTTCTTTAAAATCATTACTACGATTTTCGTCCCTAGAAAAACAAGCTATAAAGTTAATCAAACCTTGATTAATCAAGTCATATATATTATCAAAATCAAGTAGCGATTTGGTGATTGCAGGCAATGTATCTTGCGAAGAAACGGCTAGACTGGCAGGTCGCGATGACGCACTCATAAAACATATTCCTGAATTTTATTTATTTCTTAATAAAACAATACGCAGAAATTGTCTTAATTGCAAATACCCTCGCAAAACTCTCGAAACATAGATTGCTCCCGTTCCCGCAAACGGGATGAGGGAGCAAACCTATCTTGCCTATGCTACTGATCGACGCCCTAACGAAAGCGGACTCACAATCACACCATCTGACACACTCTCTGACTCACTTGCTGCTGGTGAATCCGGTAGCGACACACGCAACTGTGGTTGAGGCGTCGAACTCGCTGACTCACTCGTTGCTGATGAACCCGGCGGCGACACATGCAACTGTGGTTTAGGCGTCGAACCAGCAGTAGGCGATAAAGATCGTGCTGCAAATAGACTCGCCGATGCACGCGAAGGCGAAGCAAGAGGTGATAATACTGCCGTTGATACTGTAGATAATACGCTGCTTGGTCTGGCTACTGTTGTCTCACCAGCATGATCATTATCAACACGAGAATCCACCCCTAATAAAGAAGCATGCGGCGAAGCTAACGGCGATTGAACTTGTGATAACGGCGAGGCTATTTCTGGATGGGCATTCGCTTCATAATTCAGCCGCAAGAACTCTTCCGGGTATGCCTCATCAACCGGTAAAAACCTTGTCTCACTTTCTAGTAATAATTCAGTATGCGATGAACTGGTTGGTGAAGGGATGGCATCAGCATCAGCAGGCTCTGCGTCATAATCTTCGTCAGCCTCTTGCAAATCTTCAGCCTGTGCAACGGGTGCAACATACTGCTTTTCATCCGCTTCCGAATCTACGCCATCGCTTCCCGAAGCTACATCAAATTTTTCTTGTGCGGAAACTGTTGTTGCTTGACGGTCAACATGAGCTAACAGACTTTCTAGCTCCATCACTCTACCGCCAAGCTGATCACGCTCTGCACTGATTCTCTCTATTTCATCTGTATCTTCACGCAACTTTCTTTGCAACCCGATAATTTGTACTCTACGCGCGTCATTCACAGTGGAAATTTGCTGGATGCGCTGCTGATTTTCAAGGTGCGATTTAATCTCATTTGCTTTGATTGTCGCACTCACATACAACGCGATTTCATCATCAACAGGCTCTGCTAGCAATGCTTTGCGGGAAATAGCGTGCAGAAAATTCACGCCAGCATCCGTGTAATGATGCAGACTTTGCTCATAGAGAGACACAGCCGCATCAACATCTTCTTCCTCAACTGCTTGAGCTTCTTCATACAGTGCTGTTGCCAGCAATTCATGGTAATTGCCCGCCACCTTAAAACGCGTCGCAAGCGCAAAACGATAAGAATCATAACCCGCTTGATCCCAACAGGATGGATCCGTCTGCTCAATTGCTTTGATTGCTTCTGCTGTATATTCTATCGCTCTTTGGGCAGATTCCAAGTTTTCAACAGAGCCCTCGCCAATATTATTTTCTTCTCTAAAAGTTGTCTCAAGATCCGCGCGCAAACCATAACTCGTTGCTAAGTGTATTTGGTGCATATGATAGTATGGTGACGATTCTACTGGCTCTGAGGAAAATAAGTTATGCTGATAGGCTGTAAATGAATTTAGCGCATCTGCGCATTCAATAGCTGAATCAGCCCTTTGGATCGCTTGCTCTGCGGAAATAGAAGAATAACATAACGCTAGCCCTTGGTTAGTAAGAACTAAATTAGCAAGATTCCGCATAAAGTCATAATAAAGGCCCAGATTATTTTTTTGCTTTGCAGATGCTTTCTGAATTCGTTCTAATTCAACAAGATAAAAGCGATGGTCGTCCATTAACTTATTTAACACGTTATTGCTTACTGATCGTGTGTACATATTGATTCCTTTCCAGTGAGAATAAAATTCCTATCGAAAAAACATCCTAGCAAAAGCCGTTTGAAAATACAAAGAACCTGAAGACCGCCCAGGAATGGGCTTAAAATGTGCACCCCCTTGTAGACTTTGTTGAATAAATCAAGAATAAATAATCCCCTCTCCCACGAGTGGGAGAGGGTTAGGGTGAGGGCGCTGATGTTCTGCACAAATCATGATCTTTGCAACGTCAAGACCCTCAACCCCAGCCCTTCTCCCGCAAGCGGGATAAGGGAGAGTGGATTATCTTGTCAAAGACATCGTTGATGATGAAACTAACTTAGATTCTGCAGGCGCTTTCTTCACTCGTAAAATACTATTAGCCATTGAAACTAAATTCGCTAAGCTGGCGCTCTTGCCATCAGATGAGGAATAATAAAGTAGATTTAAACTGGCTGATATATTCTCAATAGCATCTTTTAAATTTTTACGTATTTCACCAGACGAAAGACTTTCTGTCGCATGCATGAAATCATTTACAAATTGCAAATAGAGCAAGCGACGGTCGGCATTTTCTGAACCAGCTTCTTGCAAAAAATGTTTGGCAATACCACGAATTACTTTAGCTGGTTTTTGGTTCGTGTGATTGTCTAGCAATTTCTTAGTAGGTTCTGGCCATTTTCTTAAATATTTTTCTACGACTTCTAACGCATTTAACGCTGCTCGCTCAATCAAATTCCATGTTTTAGGTTTATTAAATCCATACCATTCATAGCGTTTATTCAGAATAGGAGGGCGTTGATAAAGCTGAATAGACTCAACATGCAAAAAAAGCAGGGTCGATTCCATTTTGTGGTTAATGTACCGCGATATCGTTCTGTTATTTAATCTCTCCAACGATAATGAGCCCGTGTGAGGGATAGCTGTATTTAATTTAATGATGGCACCCCCACCTATGCTCTCCAAATATTGGTTTGCATCTGCGGCTGAAGTAAACTGCTTGAAACCACCCGTAAGAGCTGCATTATCGTAATATATTGCTTGCACTACTCCTCTTATCATCGATTCGGGATCATTAATTTCATCTGACAAATCATTACTGATAACAATGTATCGATAAAGAGAATCGCTCTCCACAGGTGGTGCTGGCTCTTCTGCAGGAATAGCATTAGCGTGAGATGCGATAACTGCTTCTTGAGCTTCTTTTAATTCCGCAGGAGAGACAACAACAGGCGCGGGGGTCGGATAAATTTTTACTATTTGTGTATTATTAAAAAGTTTTTCTTTCTCTTTTATTGTTTCATCAGGAAAATACATTGTAAATCCATCCAATGATGTCGTATCAACACGTTGTTTCTCTTGTTCTGCACTCACTAGCGCTTCTTGTATTTTAGCGTTCTGCTCCTCTGAATGTGATCGAAATCCATTTTTATAATGAAAGCAATGGGAGTTCCAAGCAGCGCTGAGCTCCACCCTGCCATGAAAGCCTGCTTGTATACTCAAGCGAAATGCATATTCTTCTAATGCCGTACCCACGTGTTTTACGCTACTGGTATTCTTAACAGTCTCGATATAAATATGGCCAGGCGCATAAGCCGTTTCCTTTTGTGGTATAATCACCATATGCCCCCATCCAAATTTAGTAAACTCATCGTAAGATTTGATTGATTTCAATCTCTCGACGGTATCACTCCTGCAAAGCAATACCATTTCTTTAATAGGAAATTTTCCCGGATATTGCACATGATACGAGGCTGGAATTTTTTTGCTGACTGCATACACTTTTTCATTGTCAACTAACGTAGACAATTCTGTGACGGTAAATAATTCTTCTTCAGTGCGAGATGAGGAGCTCATATTAATCCCTCTTAATATATAACCACCTTTACCTTATGCAGTAAGTCTCCACTGCTGCATAAACATGAGTACTCATGGCAATTGCATTGAAAACCCTGAGAAATAGCATGGTTTAAGTTTTCTCAACGCAATTACCATGCATAAGTACTTTAATTATAGCAGATCGAAAACAGGATCATGGGCATGTGTGTATTGGATTGTTTCTATTATCAAAATTTAGCGAAATCACCCACATCCATAGTTTCTTTGATAAAATCCATAAATACTTGCGTTTTTTTCGGTAAATTCTTGCGATTGGGATAAAGCAAATAGACATAGGATTTTGGTTGTTTTATCTTCGGCAACACTTCAATTAACTTTCCTGTTTGCAATTCTTTTTCGATAAAAAACTTAGGCACTCTACCAATGCCAGCACCTAACATAACTAATTCAATTTGTGCGCGCAGACTATCAATTTCAATCACGCTATTAGGTGCGTGTTTAACTATTTTATCTTGCAGGATGAATGGCCATTGGATTTTTTGAATTTCTCTATTGCGATTAATGGATGAGATACAGCGATAATTTTTTAATTCTTCTGGCTTGGTGGGTGGTTTTTGATTGACGAAGTACTGAGGAGAAGCACATAACACCATATCAAATTCCATGATCGTACGCATACGCAAATTGGAATCAGGCAAGCTACTCGCAACACGGATCGCAAGATCGTAGTTAGTGCCGATCAAATCTTCCGTCACACTGGAAAGAGAAAGAATGACATTGATATTGGGATAGTGTTGTGTAAATTGATTGACAAGTTTAGGAAAAAATTCCGACCCAAACGAAATAGGTGCTGTCATTCGCAACGTGCCGCGCATCGCATGAAAATCACTTTTTATGTTATCCACGGCTTCTGTGTAACTTTCTTCAATGGCACAACACGCTTGAAAAAACTCTTCACCTGATTCTGTTAATGCTAAGGATCGCGTCGTGCGATAAAGCAACTGAATACCTAAAGCTGCTTCTAATTGGCTAACATGCCGGCTTAATTGCGCTTTCGAGACGCCGCTACGCTGTGCCGCAATAGAAAAACTCCCGGCTTTGACAACAGCCACAAACGATAACGCGTTACGGATCATGCCTCTCTTACCTCTATTGTTGCATAAATGAAACAATAGTATATCAAAAACCCTGGTTGTTTATCAAATAAACATAATTAATAATACGCCATCGTCAAATTTAACTAGGAAGAACCCAATGAAAAACTTACTACCCCTGCTATTATTAGTGAGCTGTAACGCGGCTTTTGCTGCCAAAGAGGTCATCTACACCCAGAATGCCCCTGAGCCGATTGGCATCTATTCTCAAGCCATTAAAACGGGAAATACTGTTTATATTTCGGGGCAAATTCCCATCGATCCTAAAACCGGAAAAATGATAGAAGGCGACTTTAAAGATCAAGTAAGACAAGCAATTGCTAATATCAGCGAAATCGCGAAAGCCGCTGGCGGGAATGTAGATGACATTGTTAAATTAACTGTTTATCTTGCCGATTTAAGTAATTTTGCTGCTGTCAATGATGTCATGCTGGAATCATTTCACAAACCGTATCCTGCGCGGGCGGCTATTGAAATTAAAGCATTACCTAAAAATGCAGCTGTTGAAATTGAAGCGGTTATGCAAATCTAAATCGTGGACAAGGAAGTAGCCCGTATGGAGCGAAGCGTAATACGGGCTACTTTCTAATTATTAACTACAACGAGGTTTTACATGTTTAAAAGTATTTTTTTAACAACCACACTGGCTCTTAGCACGACATTCATCATGACACCTGCAGAAGCGCTAGAAAATGCTTCGGCTGTCATCAACAAAACCTCTTGCGCCAAAATGGCTAATTCAACACAGCCTTTTATTTTAGTTTTAAATAGCGGTGATAATTTACTGGAAAGCATTGGTCAATGTGCTAAAGCAGCAAAATTACAAGGCGCTTCTTTCAGCGGCTTAGGACAAGTGCACAATCCAACGCTTGCCTACTTCACTAGCAATCCAAAGGATAAACCAACGCTCACAACATTCCCCGGTTATTATGAATTAGTCAGCATTAATGGTAATGTTTCAGCAAATGGTAGCGACTATTATGCGCATGCACATGCGACATTAGCTGACAAACAATTTCATGGTATTGCCGGTCATGTGAATAAAGCTGAAATTGGTCTGACGGCAGAAATTACCATCGTGCCTTTCACAGCTTCGGTACAAAGAACTGTGGATGCAAAAACGGGATTTGGGCCGCTGGTGGCGAATTAATTCCTAAAAAGTAGCCCGTATGGAGCGTAGCGTAATACGGGATGATTTGCTACATACCATCCCGTATTACGCTACGCTCCATACGGACTACTTCTACTTATTTTTTAATCTTAAGCGATATTGTTTTTTCTTATAGGTAATTCCGGTATTAAATGGTAGCGCTTTTCTAAAAATCGTGTGGGAGTCTACGTATTCTTTTAACGTTTGCCCCTTTTTGTTAATTTTTTCCTGTGGGTTTGCCTGCTGCTTGATATATTTTTCAAGTAAAGGGACTGATTGCATATTCTTCACAAGCACTGCCGGCAAATCAAATGGATCTAGAGTATACATATTTTTATTTTCTACTTTGGGATTAGGTTTATGAAATTTTTTGACTTGCTCATGTAGATCCATCATTTTTGACATATGAAAAACATGATCAAGTGCAAAGACGGCACAGTTCTCCCAATCTCTCTGTAATTGCCCCTCACAAGATGTCATTTTAATTAACGAAAAGTCTGTCAGTACCTGAGTTATCACATCTACATTATCTGAATCACCCGCCGCGTTTAAATGAAAGATATGTATCTCATCATGAGACACTAAAATATCTAGAGCACTCCAGTTGTGACTGTGCTCTAGATGACAAAGCACTTGCACACGAAAAGGTAAATCTTTTGGCCTAGAAAATTTTTCACGTTCGAGCTGCTCAAGGAATCCTTTGAAATCATCTAAAATAATTCGACAATCAATCGATCTTTTCTTATTTTTTTCCGCAATCAATTGTTGTAATTCGCTTACGGTAAGCTCGGCTGCATCATTATTTATTGGCGGATTGCGTGGAACAGACATAGTGCCGCGCCTCGTTTTAGAATAATGGTGGACAACACTACACTTCTACTATTTTGGACTGGCTGGTTTTTTTATTTCGCCAGGCCTAGTTGTTAGCTTAGTTTCTGCTGATGCAGTACCGCTGCCCTGCATAATGCTATACTTTGATGTTGATATAGAGCCGTCTCCACTGTTAAGGCTATGTGCATCCGGTAGCGCGGCTTCTTCATCATAGTCTTTTTCTCGATTACCACTGCGACATTTTGCTAAGCAATTGGTAAATGTGGATGCGCAGGCGCTCAGGCCAGAGTACAACCCAGAGCATAACATCGATGCTAAATCTTTAGCATTCATGAGAACATTTTTGGCATTCATAACAAGACCCGGCGTGGAAAGCAATAAAAATAAACCCACATAAACTTGAATGTCGATTGGAATAGGCTTGCCTGTTGACGCCATTTTTAAAAGTTCGCCGACTGCACCTGTACGGATTAAGGCAACAACAGCAGTGAATTGTCGCACCATATCACACGACTCTAAAATGATTGCGGTCAATTCTGCCTTGCTTTTTTTATTAAGCTCCTCAGCAATCGCTGCTTGTAAATCAGGGTCGAGCAGTTGTTCTTGCATTTTATCAATTGAATTTAAGCGATAACCCACATTAAATGCCGTTCTTAAAGCAGAAGCGGATAACGCCAACGAAAAAAGCACGGGGGCACTTACCAAACTTTCTTCATCCCAAACAGCAACGTTCATTAGCGTTGCTGTTCCTAATGAATGCACCGCACCTAGAATGACATCACGCATTTTTTCTTCTGAGGTACCATTGCAAAGCTCAATCACTTGCGATGTGATATGCAAAGCGGGCGCAACTCCAGCACCAATCCCCACCGCAGGAAATAATTCTTTGTATAACTCCCCTTGGAAAAGAATTTTACTAAATATTCCAAACTCAGCACTTTGTGCAGCCAATCCCGCCACACCAGACGACTTTTTGAATACAGCTGCCACTTTACTTTTAGAGTCTGGTCTAGTTGAGCGACTCATAGAAACCCCTTATGAATAGAATGTTTAGCACTACTTTCAGTTCAGTATAGCGTATATTTGAGATACCATGAAGGAGACGGCATTTAGCTCCTTGATTTTTTTCAAGTATTTATTGGTTAAGCAAACAAAAAATAAATTCACATGAATCTTGACGGCCCCAATTCACAAAAAAAATTCAAATCGACCAATTAACAAAATAATGCTAAAAAAATAGGCTTTTTTGCGCAACGCACAAAATATTTCGCTGTGATACTTCCAGTAATTTTCACGCTCAGTTTTTTATTTAAGAGAATTTTTTTTCTTGTAACTATCACATTTGACTGTATTTTTCAGCAGCACTTCGCTTACGAAATACACTGAGCATCTTGCAAGGTAACAAAAGTGCTATAATCAAATCTGTAATATTTTCAATACAGCATGATTCTACCACTTATAAAACATTCGAATGAACGGGGGAATATTTATGCAATGGTCTCGTGTTGGTTTGTCTTCACTCGTAATGGCTGCGTTACTCTCTGTAACCGGCTATGCAAACGCTAGCGGCTCTGACTACAGCTACAACGGGATAGAAATGCAAGCTATTCCCGTCGGCTATGGTTATGCTACTACAGGTGTTCATCATAGTTATTTCCGTGGGTGCTATCGCGTTCGATCTCATCATGGCATGAAACATCATTATGTATGCCCAATGTATCGCGCGTATTATGTATGCAAGAAGTATACATATGAAATTACACCACAACACCGTGATGTCGCTTGCACCGCTTGGAAAATAAGATGGAAACGTGTACATCATTACTGGCGCGGATATAAATAATATATCTCGTTAGAAATCACAGAAGCTCACTCATTACTTAATGAGTGAGCTTTTTATATTTATTTTGTTGCTGAAATAATAAAATCAACTCTCACATCGTCTTTTATTGCATCCGTTTTCGACCAATCCCCCTGACCAACACCGAATTGCGTACGCTGCAATGTAGTGGAACCAGTGGCATGCGCTTTATTTGCAGCATAATCATCTAAATTAAATACCAGCACCATAGGAATGGTTTTAGCACGTATTGTCAGCACACCTTTTGCCTCATATTTCTTATCGCCCGTTTTAACAAAATCTGTTGCTTTAAATACAGCATGAGGGAATACAGTAACATTAAACCAATCTTTTGTTTTTAAGGTGTCTGCTACTTGACTATCACCTGCTGTGACAGAGGCAATATCCACATCAATCTCAACACGACTGGATTTTAGATCAGCAGGATCAAATTGAATATTCCCCGTAAATTTTTTAAAGGAGCCTGTAATCGGCGCATTATTTTGGGTTGCAGTAAATGTAAGCGAGCTATCGGCTGGAATAATTTTCCAGGTTGGCGCGGCAAACACCGGTGCCGATAAACAAAATAATGCGGCTACTATTATAGATTGAGAAATAACTCTTACTTTCATGGCAACATTCTCCGTAAAACATCATCTTTATCAATAAAATGGTGCTTTAATGCCGCACCAACATGTGCGCAAATAGTAGCAATAAGACCGTATGCTATCCATTCATGCATGTCTGCAAATACATGTCGCAAATGATCATCGGGCGCTACCAATGTCGGCAACACAAACAACCCAAAAAATGATGGTGCCAAACCGGCTGCCGATGTCACCAACCAACCTGTGATTGGCATTGCAATCATAAAGCCAAGCAACGCCCATTGCACTGCATGTGCAATAAAACGCTGCCAAGCGGGAATACTCGAGGGCAGTGTTGGGTTAATATTAATGAATCGCCAGCTTAAGCGAATAATAACTAAGAATAACACGAGCAATCCAAATTCTTTGTGCCATCCATATAGCTGCAGTTTTTGTGCGCTGATTTTTAAACTCGTCATATAGAGGCCAACACACAATAGACCTATCACTAATAAAGCCATTAGCCAATGGAATGTCACAGCCACGATACCGTATCGATCATTGGTGTTTTTTATTCGCATAATACATCCTAGTAAAAATATCAACGCCCCTAGTCACTATACCTGTTTCTTAACAAAGCTGACTACTCCTTCCTGCGATTTTTTTTGCGATCGACGCCATTTTTTGATGGCTTTTATTGTGGCTTGATAACCAATTTCGATTAATTCTTTTTCTTGTGCCGGCGTGATACTGAGCAAGCTAAATGTTGATAAATCTGGCTTAATTAACACATCAGCCGCTGCGGCAGTTTCTCGCTGTTTAATAGCAGAACCCATTAATAAGGCATGCAAAAACGTTTCTGTAAACCGCGGAAAACGGTACTCTTTATGTATCATGCGCAACTTTGTTAACAACACTTTCCAGAAAGGCAATGCGGGAGGAAATTTATAACTAGCCTCCTCATTAGAATGATGCACTAACTCAATCGCAATCACTGTACCGACACTCGGCGACATTTTTTTCATGACATCCACCGGAAGATTATTGATTAACCCTCCATCCAAATGCATTTTACCCCGCACCACCATGGGTGGGAAAATACCTGGCACCGATGTGCTAGCACGAATTTTTTTCCAGAGTGTACCAACACGATGAATTACTTGCGTTGCGTTAGCTAAATTAGAAGAGACACAAAAAAATGGTCGCCATAAATTTTCTATTTTTACACGACCAAAAATTCTCTGTTGCGTCTCGGTGTATGCCCTACCATTAAATAATGACACAACGGGCCAGGTTAAATTATATAATTTAATCGCTTGATGTGTCACAACTGACAGCTTATGTAGATCGGCATGTAAATCTTCGTATGTTTCATGCAGAGCATAATAACCCGCTACAATTGAGCCTCCACTGACTCCACCAATAATATCAATAGGAACACGCAATTCGGTTAAGGCTCTAAGAGCACCCAGATGCGCCCAACTGCGGACACCGCCACCGCCCAGCACCACACCCACAGCGGCACCTCTTAGAAACCGCAATAACCGTTGCCAATCCGCTTCTCGACCCACTCGAATATGATGATGCAATCGAAAGCTCGCCATTTTCAACCAAATATCACTCTCTCTTGGACGATGATTTTCTTCGGCATGCAAAATAATTAACTCGGGCTTTGCTTTATATATAAAAGCTACTTCATGTAAGTAGTCGCGAAGAAATTGACTTAATGATGGCTTAACGTGTGATTCGGTAACGATATACACCATATCGGCTTTTTCCAACGCTATCTTCGTCAATGGTGTTTCTTCTGCGGAAAGCAAATAAACTGTCTTGCAATAATCATCTTGAAAATCATCCATCTGTTTACCAAGATTAGCAGCTGAATTTGCTGTCTCATCTAATACAAATGAAGATTCGGGCACCCATATCATATCCGGCAGTAGTGCTGCCATTTTCTGTAGTTGCACCGAAAACTCATTTAAAGAAATGTGTTTATTTGCAGGGAAAATAACAATTTTTTTCTGCTGCGACTCCTTGGCCGCAAACAAATCGATTAAAGTGCGCGAACGATTGACCAACGTATTCATCGTTTCTAAAATCAGTGACGGATATTCATTACATAATTCCGAAAAAACAGAAACCGATAATTTCAATAAAATGGAATCGTCGAGTGCTTTGACTGTGGCACTGCGAGGTTCATGCGAGATGGCACCCAATTCACCCACCGTTTCGCCCGGCTCAATCGTGCCAAGCACTTTCATTGGACTCACCTTTGTTTTTAAAAAACTAACTAACCGCCCACTCACTAAAACATATAATCCATCGGCAACATCGCCCTGATGAAACAAAATTTTATTTTTACGTAAATAAACTCTATCGAATTGCTTAATGATTTTATGAATAGCATCATCTTCAAGTAAAGAAAAAATGCGGCTTGCCTTTACTAAACTAAAAATATCGACAGTCATAATAATTTCAACCCTGAAATGAGATACTCTCGTGTTGATTCTATCGAATATTAGAGACTGTTGACAGCCTCTGGGGTGTAACAATACAAAAAATAACGCTATACTATTCGATCAAACTCAGGAGTCATTTATTAACAACAGGAGTTATCATGAAACGCTTATTAATAAACACATTATTTGCATCAGCATTATTATTACCCTTTTCATCGACTGTCATAGCCGCCCCAGAAACCTATACACTCGACTCTGGACATACCTATGTCTTGTGGCATATTAACCACTTTGGTTTTTCTAATCCCTCTGGCAAATGGTTAGCAAATGGCACGTTAATATTAGATGAAACAAAACCTCAAAATAGCAAAGTCGATGTCACTATCAAAACAGACACCATTGACACCGGCATTCCCAAATTAGACGAACACCTGAAAAGCAAAGCTTTCTTTGAAACAGATAAATACCCTACCGCTACATTTGTTAGCACAAAAGTCACTCTCGCTGGTAAAAACAAAGCAAAAGTGACGGGCAACTTAACTATCCACGGCGTCACGAAACCAGTGACTCTCGATGTCACACTGAACAAAATTGGCATTAATCCAATCACCACCAAGAAATCAGTTGGGTTCACTGCGAAAACAAAAATCAAACGTTCTGATTTTGATATGACTACATTGCTACCTGGATTAGGTGATGATGTTGTAATTGATATTGAAGCAGAAGGCGCTGTAGGCTAAAAAACATATGTAGAGTTTACCCCCGTTTAAGAGCACAACGGGGTAAACTCCGCGTAGCGCTGAAGTATCCCCACGAATTTTTCATTTCCCACTAGTGTTGAAGCCGCCCTAAGGGCGGCTTTTATACCAACTTTGTAGCAAAAAATCCGTGGGGGCACCTACGCTGCCCCTGCACTTCTTAACTACTTATGTTGTTCGCTTGCTTCATGCGCCGCTTTTTTCGCTTTGCATGCTTGAACTGTCGCGGAATCTGCACTAACGCCCGTAACAGCTTGTCCTGACATTAATGGTTCCATGCAATTCTTCCAGAGGCCTTTACCTGTTTTTGCGCCACCCTTTACAAAACCTGCGCTTTTACAAGCATCTTCAAGCGCTTTACAGGGGTGTGACGCATCACCAGTTGGTTCTACTGCCCAAGCTGAAACGCTTACTAAAACGGATGCACATACTAACATCGCTAACGACTTTTTCATCATACTCTCCTTGTGGTTAAAAAAAAATTAACTTATTACTTCTTCCAGATCCAACTCCGGATTTCGTTCTGCATGATCTTCCGCTAACAACATATACATCGCCGGCACAACAAACAACGTAAATAATGTCCCAATTGAAATGCCTGACGCAATAACCAAACCAATACAATAACGACTGACAGCGCCAGCGCCTGTCGCCAAAATCAATGGCGCCACACCCAACACCATGGCGGCCGTTGTCATCAAAATGGGCCGCAAACGAATCCCAGCTGCCGTCTCAATTGCTTCACGTTTCAGCTTGCCCTCTCTTTGTAAATCATTTGCAAACTGCACGATCAAAATACCGTGTTTACTAATGAGACCGATCAACGTCACCAACCCCACCTCGGTATAAATATTTAAACTAGCACCACCCACACCCAAGCTAATAAAAATCATCGCGCCACAAATTGACATAGGCACACTAATTAAAATAATTAATGGATCACGAAAACTTTCAAATAAGGCGGCTAGCGATAAGAAAATAATAATCAACGCAAAAAAGAAAGTCAGTATCAGCGCACTACTTTCTTGCACATATTGCCGAGATGGCCCTGCATAACCAATCGTATAGCCTTGTGGCAATACCTCATTTGCCATCACAGCTAATTTCTGCAATGCATCCCCCACAGCGACTCCAGGGAAAGGCACAGCAGACATCGTGGCTGAATTTAATTGCTGAAAATGATTCAGAGACTCAGGGACAACAATGGTTTTGAAAGAAGCAATAGTAGAGAGTGGAATAGTTAAACCTGTCGCCGTATTGATATAATAATTTTTCAATTGAGTCACATTTTGACGCTCATCCCGCTGCATTTGTGGAATAACCTGATAAGACCTGCCATCCAAATTAAAATAATTAATATACCCTTGGCTTAATGCGCTACCTAATGAGTTACTCACATCTTGCATGGTTAAACCAAACTGAGCGACTTTATCTCGATCAAGCAACACACTGGTTTGCGCTTTATCAATTTTTAAATCGGTATCGACGAAAATAAACATGCCGCTCTCACGCACTTTTGCCAGAAATGCTTTATTGACTTCATCAAGCCTAGCAAAAGGTTCGCTGGTTTGAATTACAAATTGCACGGGTACACCGCGCGCACCAGGCAACGGTGGCAATTGAAATGCTGCAATAAGCGCTCCTGTAATTTTACTCAACTGCGCTTGCACTAGCGGTTGCAATTGATTCGATGTACGCGTGCGCTGATCCCATGGCGTTAATCCCATACCGATAATACTCGTATTTAAGCCATTAACACCATCTAGCTGGAACACCCGCTCTGTTTCTGGATATTGTTTATATATCTTATAAACTTGATCTGAATATAACTGTGCTTGGGCCAATGTCGCATTAGGTGATGCCGTTAATTGCGAAATAATGATGCCTTGATCTTCTTGTGGTGCAAGCTCAGACTTCGACGTCGAATACAGAAAATAAATACTGGCCAAAACTATCGCGGCAAACACAGCCACAACAGGCAAATAATCGAGCGCATCATGCAATACCAGTTCATACTTATTGCGCAGCTTTTCAAATAGACGATCGATTTTTTTTACCAAGCTATCATCACCATTATTAGAAATTTTTAAAAATTTTGAACACATCATGGGTGAAAGCGTTAATGCAATCACGGCAGAAACCGCAACTGCACCGGCCAATGTAAAAGCAAACTCCGTAAACAATGCACCGGTCAACCCGCTCATAAAACCAATGGGAACATACACAGCAATCAGTACGATAGAAATTGCAATAATGGGATTGGCTAATTCACGCGCTCCTTGCACAGCAGCTTTGAATTTCGAAAGCCCTCCCTCCATATGGCGCTGCACATTTTCAACCACAATAATTGCATCATCGACAACTAAACCAATCGCTAACACCAGTGCGAGTAATGTTAACAAATTAATAGAGTATCCCAATAAAAGCATCATAAAAAACGCGCCGATGATAGAAAGCGGAATAGCCACCAAGGGAATGATAACTGATCGAATCGATCCTAGAAAAAGAAAAATAACGACGGTGACAATTGCTAATGCTTCAAATAAAGAGTGCTCCACTTCATGAATAGAGCTAGTGACAAACTCAGTCGAATCGTAAACAATTTTTGCTTGCAGGCCCTGCGGTAATTGTTTTTGAATATCCGGCAACGTTTGTTTAACCACCCTAATCACATCCAATAAATTAGCTGTCGGCGTCACAATAATGCCAATATAGACGGCTTTTTTACCATTAAAACTGACCGAACTATCATAGTTTGTTGCGCCTAGAGAAACATTTGCCACATCACGCAATCGCACAATGGCACCATTGTTAGCTTTGACAATCATATTGCGAAATTGCTCAACCGATGTGAGATCCGTACTCGCTGTCAAATTGACGGTAAACATACTACCATCTGTACGACCGACTGCGGAAATCGAGTCATTTTTTGCTAAGGCGTCAGCGATCGCATTGGGTGTCAATCCAAATCCTGCCAGCTTAGCGGGATCTAACCAAACTCGCATCGCAAACTGGCGATCACCACGCAGCTCTGCTTGCTGCACGCCATCAATCGCTTGTAACTTAGGTTGCACAACCCGATTTAAATAATCCGTAATTTGATTTCCAGCTAACACATCACTGTAAAAACCAATATACATTGCATCGATAGTTTGGCCAATTTGTACAGTAATAACAGGTTGCAATGTACCTTTCGGTAATTGGTTGAGAACAGCATTTACTTTGGTGTTAATGTCTGATAATGCTTTTTGGGCATCGTAATTTAACCGTAAATTTACCTGAATTGCGCTTGAATTCTGCGTACTGCTTGATGTCATATAATCAATGCCATTCGCTTGCGCAATGGAATTTTCAAGTGGCGTGGTAATGAACCCAGCAATAACATCAGGATCAGCCCCAGTATAAGTCGTATTTACATAAACAACTGCATTTTGTGTGTAAGGATATTGCCTAATCGATAACAATCCCAGTGAGCGCAATCCCAAAACGAGGATAAATAAACTCACCACAGTCGCTAACACCGGTCGCTCGATAAAAATATCCGTAAACCGCATAAAATTTCCTAATGTTCGTTCGACAAAATGGGAGCCGGATTATTGGGTGGCATAATAGAATTATCGATCGCAATTTCACTGCCATTTTTTAATTTTAGCTGGCCACTGGTAACGATCTCATCACCCGCATGTAATCCTTGTAAAATAGCGACTTGATCACCACGTGTTTCGCCTGCTTTGACAAACACCTGTGTCACTGTTAGCGTCTCTTTTTTCTTTTTATTAGCCTCACTTTTATTGACAACATACACAAGATCACCAAATGGATTAAATGAAATTGCCGTTTGTGGTAAAGTCAAAAAGCGTTGTGGCTTACCCGTTTCGACACTCACTGTACCAAACATACCTGGCACCAACTCTTGCTGCGGATTATCTAAGGTTGCTTCTATTTCGACATTGCGTGTTGCGGTATCAATCACAGGATTAATTGTCGTGATTTTTCCGGGAAATTTTTTCCCAGGAATAGCATCACTCTCGAGCGTTATAGCCTGCCCCACCTTCAAATCAATCAGCACTTGCTGCGGCACATAAAAATCAACATAGATAGGGGAAAGTTGCTGCAATGTCGCCACTTTATCACCCGGTGAAAGATATTGCCCTGGATTCACTGCTGACACACCTAAACGTCCTGTGAAAGGCGCACGAATAATTTTTTTTGCGATCGTTGCCGCTTGCTGATCGACTTGCGCCAATAAGTTTTTGAGATTCGCTGCATCTGTATCCACCACTTCTTTACTCACACCCTTAATAGCCAACTGTGCTTTATCACGATGATAAGTAATTTGCGCTAACTCAGCATTGGCTTGTAACGCACGCAGCTGCGCCACATCCGGATCCGTATTTAATTCAACTAACACTGTCCCAACCGTCACTGTTGCTCCCGGTAAAAATGCGATGGTTCGCACCATACCAGCCAGCTCACTGGTGACATCGACACCGCGAATAGCGCGTAAACTACCCACTGCTTGCAAATGTGAATCCCATTCTGAATAAGCCACTTTCATCGTCGATACTGTTACGGTGTGTGACTGTGATGACATAAAATGATTAAATATAAATCCTGTCACACCTTTATAAATAAAAATACCGCCAAATAAAATACCTATGCCAATTAGCATAATACGCATACGACGCTTTAATTCGCGCTCCCGCTCACGTATTTCCTGTGTACTACGATAGTCCTTTGTCATCCTTTCACTCCATCGTGGACATTCCACCAACCACCGCCCATTGCCTGAAATAATGCAGCCGTATCGCTGTAGCGCGCCGCTTGTGCTTGCACGCGAGCAATGTGTGCCTGTTGGTATTGCTGTTCAGCAGTCAACACTAACGCATAACTAACGCCACCCAAACGATATTGCGCATACATCACATGCAGTGCATCACGCGCTGAATTTTCCGCTAGTTTTTGTGCACGCAAACTTTCTGCATCATGCTGTAGTGCGCGCAATGTATCCGCTACATTTTGGAAAGCTTGCAAAACAACTTGTTCGTACTGCGCAGCAGCTATCTGATATCCAGCAATAGCCGCGCGTTTGCGTGCTCGCAAAGTGCCGCCATCAAAAACCGGTTGCAATAAAGAACCGCCATAATTCCATAAGCTAGTGCTATTTTTAAATAAATTACTGACTGTGGCTGCTTGCCAACCATAACTACCACTTAAGGTAATTTGTGGGTATAGATTCGCTGTCGCTACACCGACATTCGCACTTGCCACGTGCAACAATGCTTCTGATGCTTGAATATCCGGTCGTTGTCGCACCAGTTGTGATGGCAAGCTTAACGGTAAATGTGCGGGTAAATTCAACTGATCCAGTTGGATGTTAGGCATCTGAAAACTTGCTGGAAACTCACCAACTAATACAGCCAATGCATGTTTTGATTGTACCAATGACTGCTCCAATGGTGGTAATGTCGCTCGCGTTTGTGCAACCAACGTGGCCTGGTTCAACACATTGACACCCGCCGTACCGCCTAACGCTAATTGTTTTTTCAAAATCGCTAATTGGCTTTCTTGCGAATGAATAATGTCTTCCGTTGCAGCAATTTGTGCTTGATAAGAGGCGACAGTGATAGCTGTCGTCACAATATTTGAGGTCAGTGTGAGATAGGCTGCATCGAGTTCATATTGCCCATAATCCACTTCTGCACGCATCGCCTCAACTTGACGGCGCGCTGCGCCAAAGAAATCTAATGTATAACTCACATTCACAGACGCATTATAAAGATTAAAAATACTGGCCGGTGTGGTACTACCGAATGAAGCACTATTAAAGCGCTCGCGCTGTCCCGTCAATTGCCCCGTCACTTGTGGATATAATGAAGTACCAATCTGTGCCGTGAGATTCTCTTCTGCCTGTTGCAACGTGGCCTTGGCTGCTAGAAGATTTGGACTATGCGCTAAACCCGCTTGAATTAAGCTATTCATCGCGGACGAATGAAACAAAGACCACCATGCCGCTGGGATATCTTGGCCTGAGACAAAGTATTGTGCTTTGCCGGCATTACCAGCATGTAACGTGCGTGTAGTTTTTTCAGCTTGGGGGGACTCTGTATAACCTGAAACCTGCGGCACTGCGGGAGAATGAAAGTTAGGGCCCATCATGCAGCTCGTTAAGAGAAAACTTAACCCTGCTAAACATGACCACTGTAAAGGGAGAACACGCATTGCCGTCATCCTGACTGATACAATCAATCTGATTCTAGCAAAACTACACTCGACTGCATCTAAAAATTTTACAACGTTAGCAATTGGTGGGTACGCTGCGCTTTGTCCACCCTACTACAGAACTGTAGAGCGGACAAAGCGCAGCGTGTCCACCAGCCTATTTATTGATATGCACGATAACGTTCGCCTATGCCCGTATTATTTTGATTAAAAACGGCGATATCACGAATACTTGCAGACACCATATTCGCAATAGTCCGCCTATCTTCAATTAATTGATTAATACGCGCTGGTCGTGGGTGCGTTCGACTGGTTAAAATAACCAGCCATGTTTGTGTCACAGGATCAATCCAAATCGACGTACCTGTCCAACCTGTGTGCCCAAAGGAATGCGCTGGAAACAAAATACCGCGATTAGAGTAACGCGAATCAATGTCCCAGCCAAAACCTCGCACATCAGCAAGATCATAGGGAGTTTGTGCAGAAGTCATTTTCAATATGGTCAACGGCCCCAACAAATACCGTGAATCTGTTTTTTTCTTGCCGCCACCCGCAATTCGACCACCATTTAACAAACACTGGGCATAAATTCCCAAATCATTCGCATCCGAAAACACACCTGCCGCTCCTGATATACCACCCATGGCATACGTAGTCGGATCATTGACATCCCCCCAACGCAATTTGCCGCGGATAATTTCGGTAGGTGCAATACGATCATGCAATGCTGTTGCTGGTAAATAATGTGTATCTTTCAAGTTTAATACATTAAAAATATGCGCTTGTGCATATTGCCGCAATGGTTCCTCACTGAGGATTTTTACCAAGTGGCCTAACGTAATAAAATTAATATCGCTATAAACAAATTTACTACCCGGCGCATGCAGAAGATGCGCCGCTTCAATTTGTTGTAATGTTGCTGTTTCACCAATAATTCTATCGCCTGGATCGGGTAAGTCAGCGGGTAAGCCTGAGGTATGTGTCAGCAATTCACGCACTGTCACTCGACTCTTGCCATTTTGACCGAAGGCCGGCCAGTATTCGGCAACTGGCGCATCAATCTCTATTTTGCCTTGCTCAACCAATTGCATAATTGCTGGCGTTGTCACCAAAACTTTCGTTAATGAAGCAATGTCAAACAATGTATTGAAACGCATTGGCGCTATTGTGGGTTCGATGCGCCGATTACCAAAAACACCTCGATAAACAATACGTCCTCGATGCCCCATTAAAATCACGGCACCAGGATAATCACCGTTAGCAATCGCTGCTTCAACCACGGGGGCAATATGGCTTAATATATCGGGACGAACACCACCGGCTTGAGAAATATAAACATCGTGGGTACCCACTGGAAAATGCCGTGACTCTGCTGCAGCAAATGTCGCAATAAAAAATGACAAAATCAGCCAAATGTAACGCATAGTATATTTTCCGTAGGGTGGACAAAGCGCAGCGTGTCCACTGGATATTGGTGGACACGCTGCGCTTTGTCCACCCTACGTTTCTAACCCACCTTACATTATGCGCAAATAACTTTTTTCGCAATCACATCATGCACTTCATTGATTTCAGCATTACTCAACCGTGGGCCAAATTTCGCAACCACTTTGGAGGCAGCAAAGCTGGCCAAATCAGCCGCTTCTCTGTAATCGTAACCTTGCGTAACTGCATACAAGAAAGTCCCTGCAAAAACATCGCCTGCACCAACCGTATCAACCACCTGCACAGGATACGCCGGTACTTGAAAATAATCATGACCATTATAAACCAAGGCGCCTTCACTGCCCATGGTAATCACAAATGTGCGCGCATAGTGGCGCAATTTTTCTTTTGCTGCATCTACACTGTTTGTTTCGGTAAAAAGCATCGCTTCATGTTCATTTGCAAATAACACATCGACAGGCTCATTACCCATAATCGCACATAATCCATCTTTAAAGTAAGTCACCATATTCGGATCAGATAAGGTGATAGCCGTTTTAATATGGTGTTTTTGTGCTAATTCACGCGCATGGATTGCGGCTTCACAACCTGTTGGTGAGGCAACTAAATAACCTTCGATGTAAAGATACTCAGACTGTTTTAATGCTATTTCTGAAATTTGTGCGATAGAAAAAGTTGCTGTTGCACCCAAAAAAGTATTCATTGTTCTATCTGCATCGGGTGTCACTAACACAATACATTTACCCGTGACACCATCTCGCACACATTCATGTAAATTCGTATGCACGCCATGCAAAACCATATCGCGATAAAAAAAATCGCCCGCTTCATCATTACCCACTTTACAGGAGTAAAATGTTTTTATGCCTAACTGTTGTGCCGTGAAAAGTGTATTCGCAGCAGAACCACCACACGTCCGCCTATGTTTCACGCCATCTAATTCTTCCAATAATCGGTGATGTGTTGTTTCATCAATCAATGTCATGACGCCTTTCGCAATATTAAGACGCGCCAACGTACACTCGCTCACTTCAAAATCGAGATCCACCAATGCATTACCCACACCATAGATTTGAAATTGCTTCATCGGAAACTTCCTGTCAAAAAGCAGGTATTTTACCTGGAGTGACTCTGGAGAAAAACTATTTTCAATTTATTTATAATTATCATTATTAATCAATATGTTATATGATATTTATTTTGGGGCGCCATTAGGATACTATTATCCAGAGATTCTCCTCGATAAAAGGAAACTGCGCATGCCTCACAAAAAGAAAACATCATCCAGCGCAAACAGCCTCGAAAAAATTTTTAATTTTGTCGGCGGTGTCTTAATTTTTTTTGGTATCACGTATTTTGTGAGCTCTAATTGGAACGAATTAACCA
>JABDGK010000017.1 GCA_013286085.1 Gammaproteobacteria bacterium
TGTGATTGATGGTTGCCCGCCCGGATTAGAAATCTCGACTAGTGATATTCAACAAGAACTAGATCGCCGCCGCCCCGGCACATCACAATTCACATCACAACGACGTGAAGCGGATGAAATTCAAATTTTATCGGGTATCTTTGACGGTAAAACAACAGGCACCCCGATTGGTTTATTAGTTGAAAATACGGATCAACGCGAAAGCGACTATGAAAAAATTAAAAATCAATTTCGTCCTGGTCATGCCGATCTCACCTATCAAAAAAAATATGGCATTCGTGATCATCGCGGTGGTGGCAGAGCCTCTGCACGTGAAACAGTGATGCGCGTTGCTGCCGGTGCGATTGCCAAAAAATATTTACGCGAGCGTTTTAATATTATTATCCAAGGTTATCTCGCGCAAATGGGTGATATTAAAATCGATCCTGTGGATATGCAGATCGTCAATAACAATCCATTTTTTTGTCCAGACCCAACAAAAATTTCCGCTTTAGAAAATTTAATTACTGAATTACGTAAACAAGGCAATTCGATTGGTGCACGTATTAATTTACAAGCAACGAATGTACCGATCGGTTTAGGCGAACCGGTATTTGATCGACTCGATGCTGAGTTAGCGCATGCGCTTATGAGTATTAATGCAGTGAAAGGTGTTGAAATGGGTGCTGGCTTTGCTTGTGTTACACAAAAAGGGACTGAACATCGTGATCCGATTACGCCGACTGGATTTTTAAGTAATCATGCTGGCGGGATTTTAGGTGGTATATCCACAGGACAAATCATCACCGCAAGCATTGCTCTGAAACCCACATCCAGCCTACCTACTCCTGAAAAATCCATTGATAGGGATGGTAATGCTATCGATGTTGTGACCACCGGTCGTCATGACCCGTGTGTCGGTATTCGCGCTACACCGATTGCGGAAGCGATGATGGCGATCATCTTGATGGATCATGTATTGCGTGATCGCGGGCAGAATGGGAGTAGATCGTAACACATTGGTGGACACGCTTGCGGAGTTTACCCCGTTATGCTTCTAAACGGGGCTTTGTCCATCCTACGGTTCTACGTAAAATTGCAGTCCACTTTGCTCAATAAAATATCATTGACTAATGTTTTAGCAATCTTTATGATCATCAAAATAATTCCATAAACAGAGCCTCCTCTCATGACAAATCAATCAAAAAGTTCTTTGTTTTCAATGTGGTTCACCTTGCAACCCTGGAAAAAAGTTTTATTAGCGATGGTAACAGGTACTATTTTAGGCCTCATTATGGGTGACAAAGCACTTTATTTAAAACCCATTGGTACTCTGTTTATTAATGCCATCAAGATGATGATTGTGCCGGTTGTGTTTACCGCCATCGTTTGTGCCATTTTATCCATCAATGACGCCAAAAAAATGCGCCGCGTCAGCATCAAAACACTGCTCATTTATGCCATTAGCATGACGGTAGCCACCGTGATTGGATTATCCGTTGCTACGCTTTTTGCACCCGGTGCAGGATTAACTCTGCCAATCAATGCAAGTGACATGAATATTGGTAAAATGCCAACGTTTGCAGAAGCGCTGGTGAATCTCATCCCAACCAATCCCATCACCGCATTTGCGACGACTAATATTTTACAAATACTGATTTTTTCTGTTTTTATGGGAATATCAATTAACCTAGCTGGCGAACCAGCTGAACCTGTCCGCAGTTTTTTTCAAGCACTATCTGCTGTTGTGTTTAAACTCACAGCACTCGTCATGAGCTTCGCGCCTTATGGTATTTTTGCTTTGATGGCTGCAACAGCAGGTGAGTATGGGGCGCAAGCATTATTACCTTTGATGAAATTAGTTTTATCGGGTTATGTGTCTTGCTTATTACTCGGATTATTATTCTATACCCTATCACTAAGTTTGTTTGCACGTTTAAGCCCATTACGTTTTTTTCAGGGTATCGCTAATGCGCTTATTTTAGCGTTCAGCAGTTCCAGCAGCACAGCCACTTTACCTGTGAGTGTTCGTTGCGCTGAAGAAAACTTAGGAATTTCCCGCGGGATTGCAGGGTTTTTATTACCGCTGGGTACCACACTCAATTTAAATGGTCTCGCTATTTATCTTAGTATTTCCACTGTGTTTGCGGCGAATATTTATGGTATGCATTTAACATTTATGCATTACGTCACCCTACTCGTTACCATTGTCTTAACCTCCATGGGTGCAGGTGGCATTCCTGGTTCAGCGTTAATTGTGATGGGTGCCGTTATGTCGGCCATTGGCTTGCCACTGGGCGCCATTCCTCTCATTGCTGGTATTGATAGAATTATTGATATGGGCATGACTGCAACGAATGTGGCGGGAGATTTATTTGCTACGGTGATTGTTGCCAAAAGCGAAAAAGAATTGGATTATGCGACATATAACAGTTAAGTGTATTTGGTGGACACGCTTGCGGAGTGTGCTCTTAGACGGGGCTTTGTCCACCCTACGTCTCAGTAGCCATCCATTTCATTAATGGCGTTGGTTGATGAGCAATAAATTTCTCTAACAGTACAACCGGTGATGAATCGACTAAAATCATGTCGCGATTTTCTTGACGGATAAATTTTCTCTCTACCATGACATCCATAAACTGCAATAAATGATCGAAATAGCCATTCACATTTAAGATGCCACAGGGTTTTTGATGGTAATGTAATTGCGCCCAGGTATAAACCTCAAAGAATTCATCTAATGTACCCGTGCCGCCAGGTAACATGATAAAACCATCAGCCAACTCGGCCATCATGGCTTTACGTTCATGCATGGAATCGACAATATGTAATTCCGTCAGATTCTCATGCGCCACTTCCAGTCCGACGATTTTTCTTGGCATGACACCAATGACTTCGGCTTGTCGTTTTAACATGGCATCAGCAAGCAAACCCATTATTCCAACCTTGGCGCCGCCATAGACTAAACCAATTTTTTGACTCACAAAAACATTGGCAACTTCATCACAAATGATGGGGAATACAGGATCATTACCTGTATTGGATCCACAAAAAATAGCTATTCGCTTAAACTGATTATTCATAATGAAACCTGTTGTTAATTAACCTTAGTCCTGTGTCCCACGGCTTGTCGGCGGACATGCATAGATCATTAGCACCCTCACCCTAACCCTCTCCCACAAGTGGGAGAGGGGATATGTATAGATTTTGATTTATGTATCAACACCGGAATCAAAATTAACTGACAAGAGCCCCTCACTTAACCTCATTAGTAATCTTAATCTGCAATGCATGAATTTCTTGCGGAATTAGATCCGATAAAACAGCATAAATCTCTCGATGCACAACAACTCTTGATTTATTTGCAAAACAATCCGCTGCAATAATCACCGTATAATGCCCTGCCCCATCGCGACTGCCTGCATGTCCAACATGTTTGTGGCTATCATCTATCACTTCTAACTGGCTAGGTGAAAAGCACTGTTGTAGCCGCTGTTGTAAAATAGCATAGCGCTCTGCTGGAATCATAACGACTTACTTCGTATCAGTTAAATAACGTGAGAGACACATTGCCTGAGCAAAACTAAAGGCCAGTAAACACAACATAATGCCATACACTTTAAAATTGACCCACACATCAGTACTAAAATGATAGGCAATATAAATATTCACCGTACCCAGAAATATAAAAAATATCGCCCACGCAGCATTTAAACGCACCCAGAGAGTGGCTGGTACAGCAGCAGTCTGCGCTTCCAACATACCTTCTAACATACGCTGTGCCAAAGGTTTCTTGCCAATAAAATGACTCAGTAAAAATGCGATGCCAAAAATCCAAAATATAATACTGGGTTTCCATTTCACAAAAATAGGATCATGAAAATAAAGCGTCAGACCACCAAACAAAACAAAGATAACCAATGTAACTACTTGCTGTTTATCAAATTTTTTGCGTATAAAACGCGTCAGCAGGACCTGCACAGCGGTTGCAACAATACCCACCGTGGTTGCCACATAAATGCCATATATTTTAAAAGCAGCAAAAAATAATAAGACAGGAATAAAATCAATTAACATATTTTGCATAAATTGCTATCTCGTTAAGTATCGATAGTTTCAGAGAGCTGTGTCATGTTCAGAAAACGCAGCGTTTTAAGTTTTGCCAGATAAGTATAAGCCACTGGCACCACAATTAAAGAAAAAAATGTACCAATAAACAAACCACCCACAATAACCCACCCCACTTGATGGCGGGTTTCAGCACCGGGTCCAAACGCTAAAGCCAATGGCAACGCACCTAAAATCATGGATGCTGTTGTCATCAAAATAGGACGCAACCGCAACAGCGCCGCTTCGGTAATAGCTTCTTGGGCTGACTTACCTTCCAAGCACGCTTTATTAGCAAACTCCGTCATTAAAATGCCGTGTTTAGCAATTAAACCAATCAAAGTCACTAAGCCAATATTACTATAAATATTTAGCGTGCAGCCGACTAGCTTTAACGTTAATAACGCACCGATCATAGCAAATGGCACTGTCAGTAAAATTGTTAACGGATCGATAAAACTTTCAAACTGACCAACCAACACTAGATAAATAAACAGTAACGCTAAGAAAAAAGTAACAGCCATCTTATTATTGGACTCAAGATAATTTTTAGCTTCCCCTTGAAAAGCAATTTTCATATTGTCTGGCAATACTTGTTGGCTAATTTTTTCAAGCAAATCGACAGCATTCGCAATCGTGTATCCGGGCGCCAGATTTGCAACCACATTATCAGAACGCAATCGCTCATAATGCGACAATGAACCGGGGCTAGTCGTTTCATGAATCGATGCAAAATCCGCCATGGAAATCATATTATTCGTATCACTGCGCACATACAGACGTGAAATAATACTGGGATCTACTAATGACGCTAAATTAATTTGTAGCATAATATCATATTGTTTGCCGCCAAATGAAAACTTCCCGGCATTGCGTCCTGCCAGCAACGTTGAAATCGTATTCGTTATGCTTTGCATGGGAATCTTTAGTTCAGCCACTTTTTCTCTATCAATATTCACCTCAAACTGCTCTCTATCCCATTTGAGTTCATTATCAACATGCGTAAATTGAGGATATTTTTTTATTGTTGCTATTAAATTCTGCATCGCTGCATTTAACGGCTTGTAATCACCGACTGACATCACAGCCATCTCGACACTATCACCACCGCCGCCACCAAACCATGTTAATGGTGAAGGCGGCACGTAAGCCATCACATGCACAGCAGCAATATCTTTAAATTGTGCATTTAAAATATCCGCAATATCTTGTGCGGAACGATGACGTTGGTTTTTTGGTTTGAGATCAAGAATCTGAAAACCACTGGATGGTGAACCATAACCTGTGTCCGATAAATAGGTTTCGATTTCTGGAATGGTGCTATATATTTTCTCTAACTTCTGCGCATAGAAATCAGTAAATTGAAAACTCGCATCATGCGGTGCAGAAATGTAAACATTCACCTCATCACGATCTTCGACAGGCGCCAGTTCAGACGGGATTAAACGATATAATCCGTAACCCAACAGGCCAATCATGAGTAAGCACCATAATACTTTCGATCTATTCTTAAAAATCCAACTTAAGATAAACAGATAACGATTTTGCAACAATGAAAATTGTTTATTTGCCCACTCTTGATAAGGACTAGCGGCACGCGATGCTGTTAAAACACGAGAGCACATCATGGGTGACAAGGTTAACGCAACTAAACCAGAGATTAATACCGCGCCCGCCAATGTTAATGCAAACTCACTAAAAATCGAACCTAAAATGCCAGACGTAAAAGCAATAGGTGCATACACAGCCGCCAGAGTTAATGTCATTGCAATAATTGGAAAAATAATTTCGCGACTACCTTTCCGCGCTGCAGCAAAAGGATGCATACCATTTTCGATATGACGAGCAATGTTTTCTAACATCACAATAGCATCGTCCACCACCAAACCAATTGCCAATACAAATGCCATTAGTGTAATTGTATTAATACTAAAACCAAATAAATACAATAAGGCAAATGTACTTATCAAACACACGGGAATAGTGATGACAGGAATCAGCGTTGCCCGCCAATTTCCCAAAAATAAATAAATAACGATGAGAACAAATAAGATAGCCTCAAGAATCGCTTCATAAACACTCTTGACAGAATCATGAATAAAATTCGTTTCATTATAAACAATACTCGCATGCATACCAGCTGGCAGTGTTTTCGTAACTTCATTAAATACAGCCAGTACATGATGTGCCACATCCAAAGGATTGGCTGTCGATTGCGGCACAATACCTAATGCAACCGCTGGACTACCTTGCACTCGAAATGCTGAATCCATATCCGCTGGCGCAATCACTGCTTCACCCACATTCCGTAATCGCACTATTTGATTTTGGTCATGGCGAATAATTAAATCATTAAATTGCTCCACGGATGTGAGCGTTTGATTGGTAACAACATTATAAAATCGATCAACACTGCGGATTTGTCCACTGGGAACCTCCACATTCTGATCCAATATCATATTACGAATATCATTCACGGTGACATTGGATGCTGCCATTTTGGTAGGATCTAGCCAAATACGCAATGCAGAGGTTCGTTTACCATAGATATTGACTAACGCTACACCTTCAGCAGTTTGCATGCGTGGCATAATAAATTGTTCAACGTAATCACTCACCTCTTTGGGTTAACGCTTAGGGTCAGCAAAAGCAAAATAGATAATGGGCATGCCATTCATATCCGCTTTAGAAACAACAGGCGGCGTAATATCGGTTGGTAATGTATCGGCTACCCGTGCAAGACTACTGCGCACATCTTCCACCACCGCATTCATATTACGCCCTAACTTAAATGTTAAGGTGATATCACTTGCACCCTGGCTACTGGTTGATGTAAGCGACTCCACCCCATCGATTCCAGATAAAATAGCTTCGATAGGTGTCGTGACGCCACTTTCAACTAAGCTAGCGCTAGCACCAGAATAACTTGTATAAATAGATACAACAGGCGGAGTGACATTAGGAATCCAACGCACAGAGAGATTACTATAACTAATTAAGCCAATAATAGAAATCAGTAACGTCAATACAATCGTAAAAGCAGGACGCCTGATGAAAAACTCTGTGAAATTCACGTTAGAACCTCAAAAATGCATATCCCCTCTCCCACCTGTGGGAGAGAGCTAGTGTGAGGGTTTTCAGCATGGCACATTTTCTATTAAGAAACATTGCGCCATCCAAACCCTCATCCCCAACCCTTCTCCCGCCAGCGGGAGAAGGGAGAGTAAAATATATATGTGAAATTCACGTTAAAACCTCAAAAATGCATATCCCCTCTCCCACTTGTGGGAGAGGGCTAGTGTGAGGGTTTTCAGCATGGCACATTTTCTCTTAAGAAACATTGCGCCATCCAAACCCTCATCCCCAACCCTTCTCCCGCAAGCGGGAGAAGGGAGAGTAAAATATATATGTGAAATTCACGTTAAAACCTCAAAAATGCATATCCCCTCTCCCACTTGTGGGAGAGGGCTAGGGTGAGGGTTTTCAGCATGGCACATTTTCTATTAAGAAACATTGCGCCATCCAAACCCTCATCCCCAACCCTTCTCCCGCTTGCGGGAGAAGGGAGAGTAAAATCTATAGGAGTGTTACACTTTCGCTTTGACACTCACCCCTTCACGAATTTTTTCTTGGCCCGCTGTCACAACCACATCATTCGCTTGCAAGCCTTGTAGAATCTGAACGCTTTGTGCGGTACGCTGACCAAGCGTCACTGCAACTGAATGTGCCTTACCATCAACAACGGTATAGACCTGCTGACCATCGATGGTTGCGATGAGGCTTTTTTCTGGAATCAACAAAGCATTACTCTGCTCACCTAGCGCTTGCTCAATATTCACAAACAATCCTGATACTAATACTTGATCATCATTAGGCACTTCAGCATAGAGTGAAATAGTGCGGTCTTGTGTGTTGATAGTTGGTGCAATATAAGCAACATGCCCCACAAAATTCTTACCAGGAAATGTTGATGCAGTCACTGTAATGGCTTGACCCAGCTTTAAGAGCGCAACATAACTTTCGGGAATAGTATATTCCACATGTAGATGATGGGTATCTGTTAACGATACTAACGCCTGCCCCGCCGACACATGGTCGCCTGGATTCACCAGACTTTTTCCCACAACGCCATCAAATGGCGCGACTAACCGCATTTTATCTAGCATCGCTCGGCTTTCTTGTGCTGCTGCTTTGCTTTCTTTGAAGTCCGCCAATGCTTTCGTTAAATCTTGGCGAGAAATAATCTCTTTATTCGCCAATTTTGCCATGCGGTTATACGTTGTTTCACTCAGCATGAGACTCGCTTCTGCGGAGTCAAGTTTCGCCTGATATTCTGCACTATTGAGCTGAATGAGTGGCGTACCTTGTTTAACAAACATGCCATCTTGGAATAATACCTTTTCTACTTGACCCGCTGTTTCTGGTGCAAGTTGAACATTCTTCGCAGCAACGAGTGAACCAATTGCATGTACAGTCACTGGAATATTAGCTTGTTTTACTTTTTCAATTTCCACGACAACGGCTTCGGATAAAATGGATGGCTTGGCGTGATGAAGCTTCATCCAGCAAATACCGAAAATGATTAACACGCCCAACATCATGAAAATTTTTTTTCGGCTCATCCACATTCTCACTTAATGAATTTGCGTTGAGGATGGTGGTGTCCCACCTTGACGAAAAATATTCGCCACATCGACTCGATCAAAAATAAATTCTTTATTACAGAAATCACACTTTACAGCAATGACTTGTTTTTGATTTAGCTCGTCATTAGCTTCTTCTTCACCCAATAATAAAATGGCACTTTCACCACGTTTAGCCGAACAGGTGCATTTGAAAGTAACGGGCGATCCTGAAAACACGCGCACATCCTCTTCCACGTAAAGACGATGCAATAATGTTTCCGTTTCTAAATCCAATAATTCCTTAGGAGTAATAGTATTCGTGAGATGCACCAAGTGTTCCCATGCTAACTCTTGTGCATCCATCATCATATCATGTGTTTTATCCGCTTGCGCTGGCATCACTTGCAGTAATAATCCAGCTGCCCGAGTCTCATCAACCGCTAACCAAATTCGCGTTGCCAACTGCTCGGAATCTTGAAAATAACCCTCAATAGACTGAACCAAGGAATCACCACGCCAAGCAACAACACCTTGATAGCGCTGTGTACTGTTATCAGGATCCATTAAAATGACTAAGATGCCTTTCTTGAGGTCATCTTGCAGCTCAGCTTCATCAATTTCGCCTTCCCATTGCGCTAGCGCACGCAAATTTAAATCTTGGTTAGATTGCACTAATAATAATTTCAAACCGGATTTATTCTGAAATTGCAGACTTAAACGACCCTTAAACTTAACCGTTGCCGTCAACAAACTAATTAAAACCAATGCCTCGCCTAATAATCGCTTAATAACAGGCGGATAATCATGTTGCTTAATAATTTCTTGAAAGGTTTGGCTTAGATGAACAATTTCACCGCGAACAGCCGCTTCTTCAAATAAAAAACGCTGTAATTTATCTTGATTATTCATAAAGTAGTTAATTTATAAACACATGGTATGTTATCATGGAAATAGCTAGAATCATGTTCTAGCTTGCGACTTGCTACACTACCAGAAATAGCTTGTTGCAACAACCAATGCGCGTGTAAAAAGCACAAAAAATGCTTAATTTTGTACAAATAGTCTTTAGTTTTTATATTATTGGTAAATAACCAATGCCAAAAAAAACCGACATCGACGCGGCAGACAAACAACTTTTTCGTGATGCTATGCGCGATGTCAAACCATTAAAACAACCTAAAAAGCTGGCAACACTACCGCCATCCATTGAAACCAGTTTTAAAAAAAGACGACGCGCATCTGAAGAACCACTGCTTGCCCCTTTATCTGACTTTGAAAATCTCGACCAATTAAGCAGCGAAGATCTTGTTGAGTTCAACCGCGCAGGAATTCAGCATAAAATCCTTCGCAAATTACGCGGAGGCCAATATAATGTTGAAGCAATTCTAGATCTACATGGAATGACTGTGACAGAAGCAAGAGAGTCTCTTTATCATTTCTTGTTACAGTGCCAACAAAAAGGGGCATGCCATATTTTAATCGTCCATGGCAAAGGACGCATCAGTGGCCGCCCAATACTAAAAAATAAATTGAATCACTGGTTACGCCAACTGGACAATGTCTTAGCCTTTTGTTCCGCCAGAGCTAAAGATGGACATAGTGGTGCCATGTACGTTTTATTAAAACAGCAAAAAGGGGAGAACCACCGATGACAGAAAAAAATATAATCATTATCGGCATTGCTGGTGCATCTGCATCAGGCAAAAGCTTATTATCTAGCACCATTGTCAATGAACTTGGTTCTAATCAGGTTGTCGTGATTTCAGAAGATTCTTATTATAAAGATCACAGCAACTTAGCCTTTGAAGAGCGCGCTAATATTAACTATGACCATCCAAACTCACTTGATCATGAATTATTAAATCAACACTTACTACAGTTACAACAAGGCAAGACGGTAGAGGTACCTATTTACAATCATTCCACGCACACTCGCGAAAAAGAAACACGTACCATTGGCCAACACACTATTATCGTTTTAGAAGGGATTTTGTTATTTGTTGAAAAAGAGCTGCGTGAACTCATGGATATCCGCATCTTCATGGAAACCGCTCTCGATATTTGCCTGATACGTCGCCTTAAACGCGACATGAAAGAACGTGGACGCTCACTGGATGCAGTCTTAAAACAATATGAAGAAACCGTTCGACCTATGTACCTACAGTTTATTGAACCGTCCAAACGGTACGCTGATATCATCGTACCTCGTGGGGGCGGTAATCGCATTGCGATCGATATGATTAAAGCGAAAATGCGTGAATTGCTTGGTAGTGATTATAAAACCGAGAATTAATAGCTTATAACCTGGTGGACAAAGCGCAGCGTGTCCACCACGTCAATTAAGCAGAAAAATAATCTCGAAAACTGGAGCGCATTTGCGAAATATTCGCAACAGGCAATAATAACGTTGAACCGTGACGCGCAGGCAGTCCTTTCTTGTAATCTGGATTTAATGTTTCTAAAAGATTTTCATTAATACTTGTCACTTGCGCGATTTTCGCAAGGCTCGCGGGTTTTAATATCGTGACACGCTTAAAGTAAGGTGTATTGTAAACTGTTGGTAATTCAATGCCGTACTTTTCCGGATTCTCAATAATTTCTGCAATCGCCAATAACTTCGGCACATACACTTTTGTCTCGTGCGGCAATTTTAAATTCCAAAAGTTACGACTTCCTGCACGCTTCTGTGCACGCAACACTTTCACTTCGCCACTATTATAAGCGGCGAGTGCTAAATACCAATTACCTTTAAATAAATGTTCGAGATCGGTAAAATACGTCAACGCCGCATTCGTTGAATTAACCACATTACGTCGACCATCATAATTTTTTCGAACATCGACACCAAGGCCACGCGCTGTTTGCGGCATTAATTGCCATAAACCTGCCGCACCTTTATTAGAATGATCGTAAGGATTAAATTCACTTTCAATCACAGGAATTAAAGCGAGTTCCGCTGGCAAATTGCGAGATTCAACGGCTTTATGAATAAAATAAATATAGGGCGCTGATGCTTGTAAAATTTTAATAAGTTTCTCTTTATCAGAGACGAACGCGCGTATTTGCGCCTGCACGGGTGCAGACTGCGCTTGGTGGTCCAGTGCAAAATTATTTCTTAAACTCTTCCAAATAGTATGTGGCTGAGCAAAAGATGAAATTATCTCACCAGAATTAGCGACTGAAGTTAGTGTAGTAATGACACTTGATGTTGAACGATCCAAAAAAGAAGATTCGTTACTGATTGTTACAAAGAGAAACGATGAAACCACTAAACTCAGTACAGCTAATATTATAAGTTTTAATCGACCTTGTAATATTTCCATGCCGCCCATCATACAGAAATCACCCTGCCAGGACAACCCTTCCAGCGTCGCACATCCTGATTACGGAAATAACTGCTTGAAAAATAGTTAAAAAATAATTTACTATTTTAGAAATCTAAAAAAACAGTCAGTTACGAAAATTTTTTTTAACATACTGATTTATAGATGATTTAATAACATAATCAGATAAATATAGGCTATCGACTATACTTAAGAATATCTTAAGAAATTGAAAATTCAGTTGTGATAATGGGTATCTACTAAGGTATTTATATGGCACTGGAAAAATATCAAGAAAATTTAATCCCTCTCGATCAACGAGAAAAAGATATTTTGAAAAAAACATCCATACCACCTGTTTTCGCACAATTTCTCAAAGAAAAATCGCTTTCTCTTGGTATTGCTTTTGCATTACGCGTTAGCTCATGCACTGCACGTTATCTCATGCCTGCATCACCTAAACCTATTTCTGTGAAAGCAAAAACGGGCAATTGGAATTTTGCAAAAGGCATTATCGCTGTTGATGCTGAATTAGGAAAAATGGAAAATGAAAATGGTCAGTGGAACTTGATAAAACGTCATCAATATGACATCCCGCAAGATACTCACTTTTTAAAATCGATTATACATAAAATAAGCTTACAAGAAGTTTTAATGGCTATACGTTCAGATGAATACGAAGTTAAAAACTCAGAACAAGAAATCCATGATACTGGACGCCTTATTTTAAAATCGATTAACCATCCAGAAAAATCTACTCTTATTTTTAGTATCAATTTAAATGAAACAACACCGCGTGTTGAACCGCAATGCCCGATTGATTTCGAAAAAATACTCGTCACACTACCTGAAAAAGCAGAAAAACCTGCTTGGTGGAATAATCAATGGGGAGATTTCGACGTCTGCCTCAGTAACTATTACCCAGCCCAATATAAACATGCTAACGATAAAGTATTCTCAGATATTTTAGCTTATGGTGTTGAAGATCAAGATGGCAAGGTTCTACCTATTACAGGTGATCAAGATTTTTTATGGATTTCTTCGCCGTATAAAAAACATGATGAATTAATTAAAGAGTTCTCCGAAACTATTGATACATCCACAAAGAGTGGTGTCGAGAAACTCTATCAATTACGTATTGAATTATTTATAAAACTCGGTGGCGACCCACATACTGCCGAACAATCTATATCAAACAGCTCAATTGCTGGTGTTGGCTGTGTGACAGCTTACGAATCGTATGTTATCGATGAAATCAATAAAGATTTTTCTGCATGTGGTATCAAACATTTACGTAATTTAATTCAACACGCAGCAGAGAATCATAATCCGAATCAACCATCGCCATTGAATACACCGATGATTCATGTTTGGCATGGAAAAATTTTCTTAACCCAAAATGAACATGAATTAATTGAATTTTTTATGCAGCCAGATTATCCAAATGAAAATATGATAGATATCAATCCACAATGGGACATGAAAGAGTGGGCTCCCATTATTTTAATACAATTATTATTAAAACAACCTGTCTCAAAACAAACACTATTAGCATTTAAAAACTTTCGTAAAAAAACTGACAAAGCTATATTTTTTGGAATCAACTATGCAAAATCTTTAAAATTACTATCGCGACAAAAGGGCCAAAAACATGAATAATCGGACCCTAGAGGAAATTAATAGCGATTTAAATGTTTTTTATGAAGAAATTAGTGATCTTGCAAAAATCAATCCTCGTTGGTATGACGAATACTTAAAAATACCAACCTGGCAAAAAGACGATAAGATTGAAGATTACTTAAATGAAATTCTGGCCGATGCCGCCAAGTTTTCTACGCATGTCGATATTATCTTACACCCAGACAAATTAATGACTGATGAGAACATGCAGAAAGATATTTTATTAATGATTTCTGAAAGGTTAGTGCAGCATATTCAACTTTATGTATCTTACAACACTAGTAAATACATGGTACGATATCAACAATTACTCGCTGACTTAAAAAACCTACAAAAAATATTACAGAAACTATCTCTAGAAAAAACTCGTAAGCCACGTTAATCCCATACTTGAATCGTAGGGTGGACAAAACGTAGTGTGTCCACCATTGTCATCGTAACACTAAAGCAAAGCGGTGGACACGCTACGCTTTGTCCACCCTACGGAACTGCTCGATAAAAAAAATTGATAAACACAGAACACCCTGCTATCTTCTGATTATCCAAAATCTTTAAAGAGCCTTCTATATGTTAAATATCATCTGGCTAGCCATGATGGTGATTGCTGTCATTGTGGGTGCCGCAACGGGAAAAATACCCGCTATCATTCTTTCTATTACAGATAGTGCGAAATTTGCCTTTAATCTTGCGCTAGGCTTAACCGCCATGATGTCATTATGGTTAGGCATTATGAAAATCGCCGAGGCCTCTGGTTTAATCGACCTATTCACCAAGGGCCTACGCCCGGTGCTGATACGGCTATTTCCTGATGTCCCAGTAGATCACCCTGCTATGGGCGCGATCTCCATGAATATGGCCGCCAATATTCTAGGATTAAATAACGCCGCTACCCCTTTTGGCTTACGCGCAATGGCTGAACTCGAAAAAATTAATCCACATCCTGGTATTGCAACCAACACAATGTGCACTTTCCTGGCATTACACAGCAGCAACTTACAAATTATTCCAACAACGGCTATTACGTTATTAGCTGCAGGTGGCGCACTGCATCCAACCGATATCATCGTGCCATTTATTCTTAGTTCTATTTGTGGTGTTGTGGCTGCAATTGTTGTTTCTAAACTATTAGAAAAACTACCACGCTATCGACAACCATTGCAATTAGCAGAATCAGAAGGAATTTCATCATGACTATTTCTGCTTTTTCAGAACAATTCGGCAATTGCTTGTTATTATTATTTCTAGTCGGTATTCCTTTGTATGGGCATTTTCGTAAAGTACCTGTGTACGATACGTTTATAGAGGGTGCGAAAGAAGGCTTCCCGACTTTTTTACGTATTTTGCCATTTATGATTGGCATGCTGGTCGCCATTGGCATGTTGCGCGCCTCGGGTGCTTTTGATTTATTTACACAAGTGCTGACACCCTTATTATCGATATTCGGCATTCCACCGGAAATTGCACCGATCGCCATTTTACGGCCTTTTTCAGCCTCCGCAGCAACGGCTTCTGTCGCTGATATTTTACATACGCAAGGTGGAAATAGTTATCAATCACACTTAGCAACAATTGTTGCGGGCACGACAGATACAACATTTTTTATTTTAGCCATGTATTTTGGCGCGGCAAATATTCGCAACACGCGTCACGCCGTACCAACCAGTATTATTGTTGATATCGTGGGAATTATATCGGCAGTGTGGATTACTCGGTGGATTTTGGCATAGCACTTTTCGACAAGTAGTTATATGCTAACTGCTTACTTGTCTATCAAAATAAAAACCCGCTTTTCCCGTGAATTCTAAGATAAATCAAGATGATATATTACATTATTGTGCAGAAAAACTAATACGATAAAAATTATATTGTTCAATATTTAATCTTTTCTTAAGCTTCTTGCTATATTATTTAGCTAACTAATTTTGTGTACGCAATCAAATGGTAATGAGCCATTACTAGAGGTTTTATGCCGCAACAACACATTGAATCTATATCCGTTCAGTTCATCAATAACATAGTAGTGTCAACAGAACCCAATTCTCATAAGAAAACAGTGTTACTATTGGCGTTAGCCGACAACAATATATCACCTCAAAATATCCAAGATGTTATGACATCTGCCAATGAAAAAAGTACAAAACTCTTAAGTGAATTCGTTAAAGAATATGATATAAAACTTCCTGGCATTATAGCGACCGCAGGCACAGCAGTCTCTTCACTACCTGCATCCTCAACCACAAGCTCTTCTGCGCCGATACTATTTGTTCCTGGTATTAGCTGTTCATCACGTCCACTAAATTATGAAAAATTACTCATTAATCACATATTAAAAACAACATCAGACAAAGATATTCGGACAATCTCACTCGTTAAGGTATGGGAAAACAGCGATATATCAGTTCGGCACATATACGATGCTTATACATCTGCAAATGAAAGTGATAAATCTTTTTTAAAAGATTTTCTACAAGCTCATAAATTCGATGCTCCACCCTCAGAAACACCAGCCAACTCATCTAGTAATAAAAACTCTCCAGCATCCCCTCGATTTTTTTCTAGTGTAGTCACACCTGAGCAACCTGATTCTGATGAGAAAGAACTGAATGAAACCGATTATGATTCCGAATGCGAACTCATTCTAAAATCCCTCGAAAATTCGAATCCGTTATCCGAACTGGACAAGCGATTATTAACATACATGTTAGCTGATATTGATCCCACTTTGTTACAAGAAAAAATCGCGATGGGCATACTGCAGGAAAAAGATATAGAAAAAATAACTCACGATTTATTTCGTTATAGTAGTAGCATGAGTGACAATCTTAAGACAGGGTTATCATATGCCGCCAATTATATTGATAGTAAGAATTCCAGTTTCACATCTTTATCACCTGCAGAAACACTTTTTAGTATAGCAAGAGCAGAAAGCAGATTTTTCAAAATACTGATACAAGATCAGCTAAGCAAAAATACGATTAGCGAAAGCGATCAAGATAAAATAATGATTTTGCTAGCCTACGAAGGTAAATTTAAAGCGATGGGGTTTTTATTAGAACAAGACTTCAGCCAAGGCCAACTAAAGGCAAATGCTTACAGCGTGCTCCAGCGCTCATTTGACAAATCAGCATATGAGCATCTTCACAAGATTGCTCCACCTGTTAGCGGAACCACTATCAATAATCTCAACAATAAAATGTAAATTATTTAGCCTATACCTGCGGTGGATGACACGTTACACAGCAATCACTGCAAGAGTAATCAGGCAGTTTTATTAGAGAGCCGCCCTATTTCACCTCCTAAAAACTTTTGAAATTTTCCTTACGGCCTTAATACTTTCTTAATATTTGCAGCATAGGCTATTTTAAATTACGCCTTACTTTACAATATTAAGGAAAACTGATGGATTCTAGACCTGCTTTAGATAGCTCATCTTCTTCGATCACTCTTAGTAAAGTTACCAAAAAATTCTTTGGGTTTTTTCAATCAGAACAAAACGCTGTTACTGAACCAACAGTTGCAGAGCCCTCACTAGAGGAGCAGGTAACAGAAACATTTGCTGAAATGGATTCTCTCGTGAAGCATATGAATTCAAATGATTTATCCTCTAGGTTAGACAAAGTAACAAACGATTTAAAATCAGCTGAAGATATCGAAAAGCGCTGCCTTATGGAAGACTTTTCAACACCAGGAACTTACATTGTCCGAGAATCCTGCAAACGACAATATACTGAAAACAAAGTTTTTCTCCAAAAAGCAAAAGAAGCTGCAGATGAGACAGAAAAAAGTTGCAACGAACTGCTTGCTGCTGTGAAAAAATCCGAAGCGCATCTGAAAAACCTAAAAACCTTGATTATAGCAAAACATAATGCTGATTTAAGCACAACAAACGATGAAAATTCAAAAACACTGTTAAGAAATAACACTGAAGAATTATTACAAAAGGTTATCAAGAAAGACCAAGAAGTGGCTGAAAGTGCCGTCTCTTTAGCAGAAGCTTATTATACTTATAAGACAGGAACAGGTTACGATTTCTATATCGTAAAAATGGAAAATCCACCTGTTTTAGATGCAAAAATGAATCTGAAAAATCATGAACAATACAATAAATACCTGCCATTAATTATCAAAGACAACAAGAATCAATATTGGATTTTTGGCTTGAATAAAATAAACATTCACAAGCTCACGCGCTTAAAGCGTAGCAATTCAGTATTAAATAAATTAAATTTTCCGAGCGAAGAAAGCGGCCCAAAGCCTGTCATATCATCCGTAGGTTATGCAAAACTGTTTGATGAAATCTCTTTATTTAAAAGTCACCTTCCTCCTCAACAACGCGAAGCAAATTTCGTTAAAAAATCCGCAGCATCAGCAAGTAATGCCGTTTCTAGCTATGTTTATGCCGATACCAATCAAGACCGGAATCCCTTTGAAGATGTTAATGCAAGCAATGAATCTCAGAAAACAGTAATGCTACAAGAAAAACAACGCGCCGATGAAATAGAAAGAAACTATCAAGCCGCTGTGAATATTGCACATTCTATAGCAGAAATTAATAAACTCGCCATTCAAACACGTGCTTTGGTTCTACAACAGGGTGAAACAATAGAATCTATTGCTCATCATATTTTAACCGCCAATGAAAAGGTAACGAAAGGCACAAAAAATTTAGATGGTGCCTATCAACACTTCCAAAGATCAAATAAGGCTATGAATAAAATCATATTAGGATTAGGTATCACTGTAGCAGCTTTAACAGTCGTTGGTATTGCAAAAAAGTCTATGCAATGACGAAGCGGGGAAGTTTATATAAACCAACAATACTTGCCAGATCAAAATTAAACTTATACAGATTAACATTTATTTGCAGACAAATGCGACGGATCCGCTTGTACTTCTACAAGCGGCTTACTTGCTTTTTGGCGCGACAAAAATCCGTTTTTAACCATTAAATGATACGCGCTTCTAATCTTACTTTCATCTTCAACGGCTTGATTTATTTTTCCAATCTCGTCGGCCTTATCAGGTTGTGTTAGCACAAGCAGTAGCACAGTCTTCGCAAGATCAAACCGATTCATGCGACGAAAAAGCTTAATAACACGGGTAAAACAATCTTCACCTTGATCAAAATATTTTTTAATATCAGCTAATATATTTTCGGCATACTTGGGATAGTGCATACCGATATATAATAAAATTTTATCCCCATCATGGTGCATTCTTTGACTGGGTGAAAACCAAATTTTTAAAAAATTAAGACTTTTGACTGCAGTTAACTCTTGAATATACGGCGCCTCATCAAATATCGCTGCGATCTTTTCAGCATTGTGACCATGCTGAACATAATACTCAGCGTATCCACACAATCGCTCTTTAAAAAGCCCCGCCAGCAAAACACCACATGCCTTGGCACTGTGATAAACAGCTTCTGCAAACGTGATGTGCAACTGTAGATTACCTTGATCATCAGGAGAAATCGTATGTCTTATCTCCAGATCCATTACGTTGGATTTATTTGCATTCTCCGCATAAACAGTTTCTCCATCACAAAGATAGACCCGAGTAATTGGGGTGTGTTCCGCAATGTAAATTGCATTTCCATCAACAATAAACTCGATTCTAGCTTGATCTATACACTCATCAGGCCTAACTAAATATTGACTACTATCCATAGATTGCAAATGTGCAGCAAACAATTGAAACATAAAACCACCATGATGACCCAACTGAAAGAAAATTTGATGATACTTATTTCTATCAATATCCGGCGCCATCAGGTTAAACAAATAGTTATCCCAAATTTCTACCAATAGCTTAGCGCTATCTTGAGGCTTCTCTGTGCTAAAGCACCTGCTTGTCAACCTTACTTTTTCTTTAAGTAATTCGATTTCTGCATTATGACTAAAACCATATAGAGATTTACCATCTTTACCAACCGCATCAAGATTATAAAAAATGGGTATCAGCTTATTGTGCAAATCCACTAAAAAACTATCTGGCAACACACACTCTTGCTCAACACTTAAATGCTTCAGCTTTGAAGTGTCACCGCCGAGAACCTCAGTTAACTCACGCAAAGCAGCAATACGATCATTAATATGTGGATAGTGCATATCTGCATATAAATAGTCACTCAATAATTTTTTAAATTGTTCTTTCTTTAAATTATCAACAATAAATCGTAATGAAAACCCATTTAAAAAAATCCTATCCTGGTTTCTGATCCAATCAATTGTCGCCTGCTCGACGTCATTATCAACTCGATTATATCGAGCGATTGATACAAATCTTTCGTCTTTTAAATTAATTCGTTTTTTTTTGATTTTTTTACTAGAACTTGCAGAAGAGGATGAAGCAGGCGCCACTACCGGATAGATAGCGGGCTTTTTCCAATTTTCAGAGTCTTTTCTTACTAAACTCTCTCTATTGAACATGTCATGTCACCACCATTATGAAAGACAGGTTTTTTTAATTTTTTTTTGCAATAACTTGAAGAAATTGAAGAAAATCCTCCTCCTCTAGTACGGCCACTCCCAATTCTTTTGCTTTCTTTAACTTAGAACCCGCATCAGCACCAACCACAACATAACTCGTTTTTGCAGAAACACTGCCTGCCACTTTTGCGCCCAGAGCTTCTAACTTATCTTTCGCTTCATCACGCGACAGACTAACCAACGTTCCCGTTAATACAAATGTTTTTCCTGCTAATACCAATGCGGATGCGGATTTTTTTACTGTCTCCCAATGCACACCCACTGCGAGTAATTTTTTAATGACATCACGATTGTGATCTTCTGAAAAAAACGTAACAATGTGCTGCGCAACGATGGGGCCTACATCAGAAATTTCTTGTAACGACTCCACAGTTGCTGAAAATAACGGCTCTAACTCTCCAAAAAAATTCGCCAGATTTTTAGCGGTCGCCTCACCTACTTCACGAATACCTAATGCATACAAAAATCGTGCTAAGGTGGTTTTTTTACTTTTCTCTAATGCTTCTAATAGATTCTGCGCTGACTTCTCCGCCATACGCTCTAAGCCAGCCAACTCGTCAAGCTTTAACTTATACAAGTCTGCTGGGTTTGATATCAAATCATTATCAATGAGTTGTTCAACTAATTTATCACCTAAGCCTTCAATATCCATTGCACGACGAGACGCAAAATGCTTCACGGCTTCTTTGCGTTGCGCGGGGCAAAACAAGCCACCACTACAGCGCGCGATGGCTTCATCTTCAATTTGTTCTACTACTGAGTGACACACAGGGCAATGCTCAGGGAGTTTGATTTTTTCAGTTATCGCTGGGCGTTTTTCTATAACAACAGAAACCACTTCAGGAATAACATCACCGGCACGCTGAATAATGACAATATCGCCAATATGAATGTCTTTACGTTTTACTTCATCCATATTATGTAAAGTCGCATTACTCACTGTCACACCACTGACCGCAACGGGGCGCAATCGCGCAACGGGAGTTAACGCTCCAGTACGACCCACTTGAAATTCAACAGATTCAATGACTGTCTGCACTTGTTCGGCAGGGAATTTATGCGCAAGTGCCCAACGTGGCGCGCGTGACACAAAACCTAAACGTTCTTGATCTTGTAAGTTATTCACCTTATAAACCACACCATCAATTTCATACGGTAAATTAGGGCGTTTTTTACCAATTTTTTTATAAAAATCCAGACAGCCGGCTATGCCCGTCACAACTTCAATTTCGGGATTCACAACAAAACCCCATGTCTTGAGTACCGCTAAAATATCACTGTGTTTGCTGGGTAATACACCACCCTCTACTTTACCAACACCATAACAAAAAATAGCTAATGGACGTGCGGCTGTAATACGGGGATTGAGCTGACGCAAACTGCCTGCGGCTGCATTACGGGGGTTTGCAAAAATTTTCTCCCCTTTTATTTCAGCTTTTTTATTTAACGCTATAAAACCGGCTTTGGGCATATACACTTCGCCACGCACTTCAAGAATAGGAGGATATTCTTTTCCCTGCAGCCGTAATGGGACCATTTTGATGGTACGAATATTTTCAGTAATATCTTCACCGGTAGCGCCATCACCGCGTGTTGCTGCACGTACAAGCAAGCCGTGTTCATAACGCAAACTGACAGCCAAGCCATCTAATTTAGGCTCGCAGTTATATTCAATATCTTGAACTCTATCTAAGCGCTCTTGAACTCGATGATTAAATGCAATCACATCTTCTTCTGTAAAAGCATTCTCTAGAGATAACATAGGAATATCATGTTGCACTTCCGCAAATTCTTTTAAAGGCACAGCACCGACTCGTTGTGTCGGTGAATCCGTGGTAATGAATTCGGGATGTTGTTTTTCTAGGGATTGTAACTCAGCAAATAGCGTATCGTATTCAGCATCGGAAATACGAGGATCATCCAGCACGTAATAACGATAATTATGATCGTTAATCCGCTGGCGTAATGATTCTATCGTGTGTGATATATTGTTCGTCAACAAATTTGTTCTTGCTTTAAAAGTTGAAACTGAGAAACTTTATCCTGTAATTGATATAAAGCCTCTTCCGTCCATGGTTTACGTGTTCCAGCACGCAACTCTCCACCTAAATCATCTGCTAACTGCTCAGCAGAACGCAACATAATTGCAAAGACTTGCTCAGGATTCGATACTTCGCGCAAATTAGCGAATAACGTCAACCCCGTGCAAGAGAAATCACCAATGCGATCTAAATTGAAATCGCCTGGCTCGGTAGCAGACGCTAAACTAAAAAGTTTCTCATTACCGATTTTATAATGAAAAATATTCATATCACCAAATTGCATGCCGGTTGCCGTAATCGCTTGCAAGAGATCATAAGACTCAAAACGATTATCTGACTGCGCCACGACAGTCATGACAATTAAATCATTCAAAAGAGAAGCGTGCCTAGATGAAGTTTTTTTGATTTGTGGCTCAGAACGCTGCGTAGCCGCAGGATTACGAAAGTCAATTGTGCCGTCATTCACATCCAAACCAAGCACGGTATCTGGATTCAATCTCGCATTTTTAGCGGCATTGCTCGATTTTTTAAATTGACGACGACGATACCATGACTCAAATAAAATAAAAAAAACGATAACCGTCGCGACTGATAATAAAATTAGACGTAAATACTCATCCATGAACTCACTTCTCCTATGCACCTGCTAACGAAATTGCCTCTTCCACATTGACACTGACCAGGCGCGATACGCCAGGCTCATGCATGGTAATTCCCATTAAATGTTGAGCCATTTCAATTGCAAGCTTATTATGACTGATGAAAATAAATTGTGTTTTTTCAGACATTGTCTTAACTAAATTACAGAAACGACCAATGTTCGCATCATCCAATGGCGCATCAACTTCATCAAGAAGGCAGAATGGTGCCGGGTTGAGATGAAAAATAGAGAACACGAGCGCAATAGCTGCCAGTGCTTTTTCACCACCTGACAGTAAGTGAATCGTACTATTACGTTTACCGGGTGGGCACGCCATCACAGTAATACCAGCATCTAATAAATTCTCGCCGGTCATTTCCAGATACGCACGTCCGCCGCCAAAAATACTGGGGAATAATTCTTGGAAACGTCCATTCACTTTATCGAAGGTTTCTTTGAAACGCGCACGGGTTTCTTTGTCAATCTTCGCAATGGCATTTTCGAGTGTTGCTAAACCATCTTGCAAGTCATCATTTTGCTTGTCTAAGTAGTCTTTACGCTCAGAGCACGTTGCAAATTCCTCGATAGCGACCAAGTTAATGGGTCCTAATCGATTAATACGTTGCGTAATTTGTTCTAATTGCGCATGTAAATCATCTGCATCAATGCCCTCTGGAAGGCCTTGCAAGACATTTTCGAGTAACAAACCGATTTCTTTGATTTGCTCTAATAAGTTTTCAGATTTAACGCGCAATCCCTGGCATTCCAACCGTAATGTTTCTAGGACATCGCGTACTTTACTCATTTCACGCTCAATAGCCTGACGTGAACTTTCAAATGTGCGAATCTCTTGTTCGATCGTTTCCATGGTAACGCGTGCCGTATTTAACTCTGCCTCAATTCCCAAGCGTCGTTCAAGCGAAATGGCTAATGTTTTTTCGAGTTCAGCAATGGACTCAGCTGAGTTCAACTCGCCTTCCAATGCTGTTTTACGCCGTGCCAATGTGGATAATTGGGTTTGTATATGTGCGGCAGTTTGCTTGAGTGACGACTGCTGTGATTGCGACGTTTGTAAACGAATCTGTAATTCAGAAGCACCGTCTTTGGCTTGGTTTACACACTCACGTGCGGTTTGTAATTTTTCACGTGTTTGATCACGCTCAATAATCAATGCCTCACGTTGATCGGCTTGTTGCTCCAAATGACTCATGGCAATTTGCCAATTAGATCGAGCAGTTGCTAATTCTTCTTGTGCAAGCTCAGTCTGTGCCATGGATTCTTCTAGCTCGGCAACAACACCTTCAGCACGCTGTTTCACTTCAGCTAAGCGCTCGCGTTTCATCTTTTCACGTGCTTGCACTTCAGCGGCTTGTGCATGGCATTGGTTCACTGTTTTTTGCAACTGCTCACGCTGTTGCTCTAACTGTTTGAGTTGTTCACTGGTTTGTTGTAATTCTGTTTCTAGTATTTCTTGAACGGATTCTTGCTCTTCAATTGCTTGTGCTAAGCGCTTCAGCTCTTGTTCACGTTGAAATACACCGGCTGCTGGATTTTCTTCGCGTGATAATCGCATCCATGATGCACTTAGCCAAATACCATCGGGTGTAATGACTGACTCGTGCGAGGCAAGTGAAGCACTTAATTCCAGTGCTTCTGCTAAGGTATCCGCTATATAAATACCACCCAAAAGCGATTCCATTGGCCATTTAGACTTGACTTTACTTAAGAGTGTCGTCGCTTTGGTTGCAGCAGATGATTCAGCCCCTGTCGGTGAGAAAACACATAAATTACCTTCTGTTAACTCATGCGCTTTATTGGCAATATCAGCAAGGCTATCAACACAAACTGCCTGTAAATAGGAGCCTAAGACTTTTTCTAAGGCGGACTCCCATTCTGGCGCTACTTCAACACCTTGTGCTAGTCGTGGATTTTTATCCAAATTATGTTGCGATAGCCACTGCACCTGGCGATCATTACGCTGACCTAATGCTGTTTGTTGTAGTGCTTCGAGCGACGCTTGTTGGCCGCGCATTTTTTGTAAGCCGCTACGCACTTGATCAAGACGACTAGTCGCTTGTTGTTGACTAGTCTGTAAACTCGTCATTTCTGCGCGAATCTGTTGTAGCTGGCTATCTTGTTCTTCTGCTAGATTAATTGCTGCGTCAACTTGGTCTGTTAACGTTTGGATTTCATTTTCGATATCGGTAAAATTAAATTGTTCTTGCTCTAAACTTAATTTCGCTTGGCGCTGCTTCAGTGATGCAAGCTTTTGTTCTAAATGCTGAATGCGTGTTTGTTCCACTTGCGCTGACTGCGTGGTGCGAGCCGAAAATTGGTTGAACTCATCCCAGCTGGTTTGCCACAGTTGCGTTGCATCTTCAGCTTCTTCGAGTGCGTTTTTTGTTGCAATTAATGCTTTTGCTGCATCGTGTGTTTGTGGCTCTAACTGCTCAATGTCAGTCGCTAATTCTTGTAGCTGATCTTGAATTTCATCCAATTGCTCAACACAGGCTTGCCAATCATGATCGACTTGTGCCAAATCTGTCTGCCATTGATGCTGGCGTTCTTGGTGGTGACGAATATCTTGTTCCATGCGCGTAATGTCATTACCAGCTGAATAATAACGACGCTGCACTTCATGCAAGGCCTCACCCGCTAGATGCTGCTCATCACGTTTTGATTCCAACCCACGATCAATACTAACTAATTCTGTTTGTTTTGCTTCGAGACCGGTTTCTTGTTGTTGAATCTGCAGTGTATATTGCACCAAACGCCCATCAAATTGGCGCCACTGAATTGCATGCCACTGCGCACGCATGGCGCGTTCTTCTTGCTTTAAAACTTTATATCGTTCAGCTGCACTCGCCTGTCGCTTCAAGCTGCCCAACTGTTTCTCTAATTCCATGCGTAAATCGCCCAACCTTGCCAAATTTTCTTTGGTGTGTTGAATACGATTCTCTGTTTCACGGCGGCGCTCTTTATATTTAGAAATGCCCGCAGCTTCTTCTAAATAAATGCGCATTTCATCCGGCTTCGCTTCAATCAGCCGAGAAATCATGTTTTGACCGATAATAGAGTAGCTACGCGGCCCTAAGCCCGTCCCTAAAAAGATATCAATAATATCGCGACGACGGCACTTCACACCATTTAAGAAATAGGTGGAATCTGCATTGCGCGTAATTTGGCGTTTAATGGAAATTTCAGCATAATTGCTGTATTCCCCACCCAATGTGCCATCCTGATTATCAAATACCAACTCTACTGATGCCAAACCAACGGGTTTACGGCTGCTAGAACCGTTAAAAATAACGTCGGTCAAGGACTCTCCGCGCAGATATTTTGCGGAGCTCTCACCCATTACCCAGGTGATAGCATCGATAATATTGGATTTTCCACATCCGTTGGGGCCAACAACAGCCACTAAATTGCTCGGCAACAGTACTGAAGTGGGGTCAACAAATGACTTAAATCCCGCGAGTTTGATTTTAGTTAGCTGCATAGTTATTTATCTTAAGTAGTAGGGGCTAAAGTTATCGCTCCAAAACCTGCATAGTATATACTCAACCTATCTGAGTTTATAGCGCCAATTTCGTAAATCTATTAAGCTATAAGCATCTATCTCCTTCAATAATGAAGGTAATGCCATGAAGTTAAGGCAGTATAATGAATCAAAAACCATAAAGTCGGCCAAGTCAATTCTTCCTGGCCAATGGTTGTACTACTCCATTGGGATCGCCGGTGGTTTAATCTCGCTGTTTCTATGGTATGCCTCAATCCTGCAATCCAATGCAAACCTGAAGCATATCATCGAGTTACAAGCAGAACATATCGCCAACGATATTAAAATTTTATTCGAGCTTAGAATATCAGCTTTAAAACATGTGGCCAAGCATCTTGAAGACAGTCCGACGATTTCTCTCAATAATTGGCAAAGTAATGTCTCTGAGTTCGTCAATAACTCTGAAGAGTTTAAAGCAATTGCTGTATTAGATCAGAGATTACAACCCGTCTTAGTACTGCCTAGCAGTACTCCAGAAATTAATCAACTTTATAAAGCATTTTCTGGTCAGTATATGGGCACATTAAAAAAACAACAAAATAGCCAAATATGGCTTTCCCCCATGGTAAGAACAAAGAATGGTCATAACTATGTTTTTATCGCCATACCACTCACTCTAGCAAATCATCTTTCTGAAAATTATTTAATCAGCATTATTGATGTCAAAAATATCGTCAATTTATCAAACAATCACGATGATTATCGTGTGACGGTATATGAAAATAATCAAACCATTTATGAAGACCCCGCGGATAAACCCCTTAGCAACATAGAGTCCGCTGTCGTCAATGTAGATATCCATGGCATCCCCTGGAAAGTCATGGTTCAACCATCCATGCATTTGGTTTCCGTTATTAAAACGGATTTACCATCGGTCGCCATGATGTTAGGGACGTGTATTGCCATTCTTTTTATCCTGACGACACATCTAGCGCAACTTGCTAGAGCACGAGCAAAATCACTAGACCAAATAAACCAAGACTTACAAGCAGAAATTGCTGATCGCATGGTAGCAGAAGAGTCGAAACAAAAATTAGAAATAGAATTACTCCAAGGTCAAAAATTACAGGCAATTGGTACACTGGCAGGCGGCATTGCTCATGACTTTAATAATATCCTGTATGCCATCATCGGCTATGTGGAAATGGCGCGTGAGGATGTCACAAAAGACAGCTTAGTGTATAACAACCTGGGTAAAGTATTAGAGGCTTCACAGCGCGGCCAAGAATTAATATCGCGCATTCTTGCTTTCAGTCGCCGTCAACATCATGAATTTAAGCCCATTGCAATTAAATCAACTATCGAAAGCGTACTTTCTTTACTGAAACCAACGATACCTGCTAGTGTTAGCATTGATTTTATCGATGATTTATCAGAAGATTTCACTATTCTGGGCGATCAAACACGCTTACACCAAATTATTGTGAATCTCATCAATAATGCGGTAGATGCCATGGATGGGGAAGGCACGGTCATTATCCGACTTAGCTTAATTGGACCCGAAGATGAATTATTACAACAATTTTCTGATATTCGACACTGTAAATATTGTAGAATCGATTTGATTGATACGGGACATGGAATGGATCAAAGTATGGTTGCCCGCATTTTTGAACCATTTTTTACAACCAAGGAAGTTGGTAAAGGGACAGGCTTAGGCTTGGCGACTGTGCATACAACTGTTAAAGAGCATCATGGTGAAATTTTAGTGACAAGCCAATTGGGTCATGGCTCTTCTTTCACTATTTTATTGCCAGAATATAAAACCGGAGAATAAGTAATGGCAAAAATTTTATTGGTTGAAGATGATAATTTGGTACGCGATATGTTGATGCAAGTTTTACAACGCGCATCACATGAAGTCGAAGCGGCCGCCAATGGCGAGGAAGCGACTGAATTACTCAAAAAAATTCAGCCCGATATTATGGTCACTGATATTATCATGCCTAAAAAAAGCGGCATTACGCTTATTTCTGAAGTAAAAAACAAACATCCCAATATGGAAATTATTGCTATTTCTGGTGGTGGTCGCTTAGATCCAACTGGGTATCTCGATTTATCAGAATCCTTAGGTGCGAGTGTTTCCTTCGAAAAACCGGTCGATAAGTCGGCATTATTGATGGCGATTGATTTATTATTGCATGGAAAAAAAGAATCTTAATCTGGGTCATCTCTCATTTTACATATCTCATTATTTCATCCGATTGCAAGGGGCACCGCCTCTATCCACGCCATTACTACCAACTCTACCTAAAAAACTGCCCGTCATCACTGAAGAAGACAGTACATTACCACAAGATTTGACAACAACAGTTGCGGCGGAAAGTTCCACTCATACCTTTAAAAACAAAAGCACTACAAGCATAACATGGGTACCCACACTAACGACAATTATGGCGGCAACTAATGCGCAACATAGTCATCTTAATACTTCCGAACAGCCTCTCAGCCAGTATAAAGATTGGATGTTGTTACCCCACCCACTTTTCCAAAAAATATTTTATCTCTTTTTCCAAGCAGAGAAAACGTCTGTACTATTAGAATTTTATAGAGACACGGCTAGGCTTCGCACAGAGGAAAATAAAAAAATGTTACCTATTAGCGAAGAAGCAAATATTTTACATAAAGCTTATATTCTCTCCACAAGCAAAAAACACATGGGCCACCTCTCCGAAAAAATACAGACCGGCATCAGCACTACACTTCAAACACAATCGGACATCTCTTCATCCAATCTGCAGCTCACACGCCTGATATTCTTGGATGCTGAACGCGCAACAGAAAATCTTCTCATTATTGCATTACAACAATTCAAAACCACTGCAAAATTCAAAAAAATCGCACCTTTCATCAAGTTTGATCCAAAACAATTAATCGAACTCGAAAAAACCAGGGCAAGCTTAAAAACAAGCCTAGACGATATAACAAATTCACCACGTATTCAATTTTAGAATCGTATTAGGCTTTTTAAATTTTTTTTCATAAACTATACTGTCGTTTTAATAATTCCTTAATCTTCCAAGCGTACTGTTTTCTTTGCACCACCAAAATTTTTCATGTTTAAACTTAAAAAATGAGGTATTTGCATGCTCAGAGGCTCTAGTACCGATATGCAACCCAAATCATTTGCTAAAACACAAATTGAAACAATTGAAGAAGCGCTTCAAGACATTCTCACAGACCCCACCCAAAAAAGCACTGAATTTGACAACGTAAAAGAAGAAATTAGCACATTAAAACTAGGGGTTCATTCCATCCAAGATCGTACCGAAAAAGAGGAGATACAAAGACGACTAAAAGTATGTGAAACACAGGTTGCATCAATCAACAAGACTCTGTTAATGAATACCAGAACTTCTCAATTATCATCTAATCAGCATGCATTTTACACAAGACTAGAAACACCCGAAGAAAAACAAGCTGCTTCATTAAACATACTTAAAAAAGCACGGCAACAACTGGCTGAGACTGAACTTGTTGGAGTGAGCACCGTCACTGCTTTGGCAGAGCAACATAGCCAGATTAAAAAAATTAAAGCTAACACCGAAGAAATCAACGATGACTTAAAACATAGCAATTCACTTCTCAACAGAATGATGCGCTGTTGGCGCTAGTGAAAAATGCATCTTATCGCAAAAAAATTAAAAAAGCCTGTCTTTCCCGCGAAGGCGGGAATCTATTTACAGTCTGCTGCATACCATCAATAGATTCCCACCTTCACGGGAAAGACAAGCCTGAGATGAGTTTACTATTAAATACAATGAACTAAAAAAAATTCGCGGGGATACCTCAGAGCCCTGTTTAGAAGCATAACGGGGTAAACTCCGCAAGCGTGTCCACTACTAAATTATTTTGCTTCGCATAGCGAACTAATTATTCCAATAATGCTTATGCTCAACCCGATACAAATTTGGTAATGATACAGTGCCATTAGCAAAAAATTTAAATTGAATCGCACCTGAACTCATAGAGTTATATTCCGCAACATGCAACTCTTCATACGTTTTCATCACCGATGGATGCGGAAAATGATAACGATTTCGATAACCAATGGGGTACAGAACATACTGTGGACTCACAGCTTGAATAAACGCTTTTAGACCCGATGTTTTACTGCCATGATGAGGTGCGACTACAATAGTCGATGATAAATTTGCCGATTGGCTATCCAGTAACATTTCTTCTGCGTATTCTTCTATATCACCTGTTAATAAAACATGTTGATTTCCACTGGATACACGTAATACACACGAGCTATCATTATTCAAACCTAAATTTTCCGTCGTAGGATAAAGAAATTCAAAATTAACATTATCCCATGACCATGCTGTGCCACTCATACAATAAGATGCATTGGTAAATTTTTCGGGCACGCTTGTTTTTATCGAAGCCACTGGAAATTGTTTTAATACCGCATTGGCACCACCAATATGATCATTATCACCATGGCTAATAACGAGCATATCTAGTTTTTTCATACCGATTGAATGTAAAAACGGCACAACTACACTATCACCCATATCGAAGCTAGCGCTATAACGTGGGCCTGCATCAAATACTAAAATATGTTTTTGTGTTTGCACAACAGCAGACAAGCCTTGTCCCACATCTAATAGTGTAAACCACACCTCACCCTGCTTTGGTGTAGGTGCAGTATAAAATAATAAAGGTAATAGCCAAATAAAACCAAAAAACCGACCCGGCGCACCAATAGGCATTAATAACAGCACAACGCCAACCATGCCCGCTACAATCATCCACGTATGCGGAATAGATTGATACCACACCACACCCGGTAAATGCGCAAGCCAATTTAAAATATCCCATAAATAACTTAAAATTTTATCGGCTAAGCACAAAATACTCCCACCAATTTTTGCTGAAAAAATTAAGGAAATCGTACCAAAAAAACAAAGTGGTACCACAATAAATCCCACCCACGGAATGGCAATACTATTTGCAATAAATGAGATTAATGAACATTGTTGAAATAGCCACACACTGAGCGGCACCAACCCTAATGCAATAACCCACTGGATTCTTCCCCACTTCCACCACAAACCAGACGGCGATAATCGCCCACTCACACCGTAAATAATCAAGGCAACAGAACCAAAGGATAACCAAAAACTTTCCGTTAACGTGCTTAAGGGATTGGCGATAAGCACACAACATAAAGCAACACGCCAAGTTTGCCAGGCTGTTAACTTCCTTCTAAATAATAATGCCGATAAAAAAAATAGTAACATCAAACAAGCACGCTGCGTGGGAATAGAAAATCCCGCCAATGCACTATACGTTACCGCCATCACTAATGACGCAATAGCACCCACATGCACAGCGGGCATAAACAACGTTAACCGCGGGAAGCAACGCCACAAAAAATCCGTTATGACATGCGCAAGCAATGCCATAAAACCAATATGCAATCCCGCAATCGCCATCAAGTGATTCGTACCGGTATTTCGTAATACTTGCCAATCGGTTGAATCAATATCTTTTCTTTCCCCTACTGCCAAAGCAGGTATCCATTGTGACGTATGACTCGATGGGAGATTTTTGATGATTTTATTGAGTAGGTATTCCCGTACGCGATCAACAGGATGGTGATACCAGTGATCGCTTAGTAATACGGCTTTACTTTTGGCAACCACATAACCACTCGCATTGAGGTTCGCCTGCAATGCAAATGCTTCATAATCGAAACCACCTGGATTCATCGTGCCATAAGGTTTTTTTAAACGGACTTGTAATTGCCATTCTTCTCCAACATGAAGAGACATGTTTTTGTCATTCCATAATAATTTTAATGATCCTGTCGCAGATTGATTATTTAATTTTTTAAGTGCGAATAAAAAATTGGTGCCGTGCTGACTCGCGGAGGGGATGGATGCAATGTAGCCAACCGCTTGTAAGGTCTTTCCTTCTAACTCTGTTGGGATGCGTGCAGATAGTTGACTTGAGCCAAGCCAATACGCCCATAAAAATCCCAATAACCCGCCACTGATTATTCGAACTAACAATTTATTTTTTTTATAACATAATGGTAAAACAATAAGAACACTACCAACTATCACCATAATCCAGATAGATGGTAAACAACGAAATTGCTGCACACATAAAATGCCGCATAAAAAAGCTAAGCTCCATAATTGCATTGCGAAATCCCAGTGGTATTAATGTAGGTGGATAAAGCGCAGCGTATCCACCGTGAATGTTGGTGGACACGCTACGCTTTGTCCACCCTACGGATTGATGAGAATTTAAAATGGGGAATGGGGAAATGAAGATGGAGGATTATACCGATACTTCCTCTTGAAACTCAAGAATATCTCCCGGTTGACATTGCAAATAATGACAAATGGCATTCAAGGTTTCAAGACGTATCGCTTTGGCTTTACCGGTTTTTAAAATCGATAAATTTTGTTCCGTGATACCAATGGCTTCAGCAAGCGCTTTGGAACGAATTTTTCGCTTCGCCAGCATGACATCCACATTAATAATAATAGCCATGAGATTATCCTAAATAGTTAACTGCTGTTCTTCACGCAATTTACAGCCTTCCGCCATAATCCATGAAATTAAAATCGTCATTAATGCACCTAAAATAATCCCGATATTAGTGCCATCGATGGTGATGCCAATCATGCGATGCCCATGCGGATTTCCCCATGTTAAATTAAACGTCATTAACGCATCAAACAAGGGATTAACCAGCTGACCAAGCAATAGTGCGTAGCCAATTTTTTTGATATAAGTGACATTCTTGATAGAAAAAATTTCTGCCTTTTCATATAAATTAAATAATTTTACCAAGAAATACAGCACTAATTCCGTAAAAAATAACGGTATCAAACAAATTAAAAAACCAGAAAATTTAGTGAATGGACTTAATACATGCAGAATTTCAATCCCATCGGGAATGAAACTCGCAGTAAAACCTGCTTTAGGAAAACCAAGCGGTATTGGTGCATTGATCCAAAACAACCCTAATAAAATCGGCAACGCTAAAAACACTAACTGAAATAAAAAACGAAAATAATAACTAACTTGCTGTATCTTACCCATTGCTTACTCCTCTAAAATTGGAAATGCTTCTTGGAAGCAGCGAAATATATATCATTAATTATCGAATTACAATCATTTTTACTTAATATTTGATAACTAATGAATATAATTATTGTAACTCATTGAATAAACAAATTTTATTTGTTATGGCCTTCTTTTTGAATAAATTATTTACAAGTCATGGCAACCTGAATATAATTTAGAAACATAAATACATCGGCTTTTAAAGCAAATTAAAAAATTGCACTGGAGTCATCATGTCCGCAACAAGAGAACCAGAAAATTTAAAACCACTGGATGAAGCTAAAAAGTGGTTTAAAGCGGTATTAAAACTGCGAATTGATACATATGAAAATCGCTTAAGACAGCCCTTTTGGAAGCAAGCATTTGAATATACCAAAACAGGCTTTGGCAAAAAAGGTTATGATAGGACCGCAGCTTTCCTAGCAGCCATCGATGAAGAACGCATTGAAAAAACAGAAGATCTCGTCGACTTAACTCTCGCTTATACAACAGAGGGCAAAGAACTCCCCTTTCTGTTGAAAAGAACCGTGGCGGAAGTGTGTGGTTTTCATCAAACTCATATCGATTTAGTGATAGCTCAGCTAGAACAGGAACAACTTTTTTTAAATAAAGATACAGCCGAGTATCAAGCCCTGGATATTATCTACGATAACATTATAGATTCAGAAGCTGAGGACTACGGCGAAGCCTATCTTGCAAAATTAAATAAGCAATTAATAAAATATTCGCACATCGCAAGACCGTAGTAAAAATTCGCAGGGTGGACAAAGCGCAGCGTATCCACCTACGATACTTTTAAACATTAAAATCGCGGAGTCATTATGTCAAGAAGCAGCAGACCAGAACCCAAATTAGAAGCGCTAGAACCAGCTAAAATACGATTTAATACCGCGTTAAAACCTCGCATGGACGAATATAAAAGACGCAAGAATATTTCTATGCTCAAGCGTGGGCTAGCATATATAAACACAGGTAATGGCACAACTGGCTTTAAAAGAACTGAAAGCTTCCTAACTGCCATGAATGAAGCAAACATCGACAGAACAGAAAGATTAATCGACTTAACAAAAAACTATGTCAGTGAAGGAAAAGACTTACCATTACTGTTGCAAAAAACTGTATTGGAAATTTGTGGATTTGACACCAACCATGTTGCGATTATTGAAAAAGTACTAATAGCACAAATACTTTCAGAAACCCGTACGAACAAATATGCATTACTTAAGCTACAAGCATCTCAACGTCTAGCTATTGAGTCTATTTATGGTGAAATTATTAAGTCTGCTGACTATGGCAATCAATATCTTGCTCAGTTAAATCAGCAGGTAAGACAAGCTCAAACGGCAAAACCGCGGTAAAAATCGTAGCTCGTATTACGCTACGCTCCATACGGGCTACGATTTTCATACTAACTGCCCATCTCTTATTTCTAACACCCGCTGCGTTTGCTTAGCAATCCGCATATCGTGTGTCACAATAATCACACTGGTTTTAACGGTTTTTTGTAAATTTAAAAATAATTCAAAAACACGCTCTGCATTACGCGGATCTAAATTACCCGTTGGTTCATCGGCTAATACACATAAGGGATCCGTTACCAGTGCACGCGCAATCGCTACACGCTGGCGTTCACCACCAGATAGCTCGCCAATTTTATGCGACATGCGATTCTTCAACCCAACCAGTTCTAACAAATTTTCGGCTTTTTGTTCCGCAATGACAGGTGCTATACCGCGAATCAATAAAGGCATACAGACATTTTCAAGTGCGGTAAATTCGGGTAGTAAATGATGGAATTGGTAAACAAAACCCAAATGATGATTACGTAAATGACATTTTTCAGTTTCATTTAACTTCGACAAGTCATTACCATTAATAAAAACCTGACCATGACTTGGCTTATCCAACCCACCCAATAAATGCAGCAATGTACTTTTTCCCGAGCCGGAATTACCGACAATGGCAATCATTTGTGATGCATACACTTCTAAATTAATTTCACTTAATACATCAATATATGATGTACCATCATGATATCTCTTTGCTAATCCACGACACTCAAGAATGGGTTTATTCATATCGCAATGCCTCCACGGGCTCTGTTTTGGATGCGCGCCAGGCGGGATAAATTGTCGCCAACAAACTTAAAACTAATGCACAAAGACTAATTCGAATAACATCCGCGCTTTGTAATTGCGATGGCAGATAATCCACGAAATAAATTTTCGATGAAATAAATTGGACATGAAATACATGCTGTATCCAATTCACAATATCCGTCACATTATAAGCTAACGCAATACCGCCAATAATTCCCAGCAACGTACCCACAATTCCAACCGTGGCACCTTGGACTATAAAAATAGCCATAATGGTTTTAGGCGTTGCGCCAATCGTGCGTAAAATTGCAATATCCGCTTCTTTTTCGTTAACAACCATTACCAATGTACACACTAAATTAAATACAGCGACCGCAATAATTAATAATAAAATAAAAAACATCATGGTTTTTTCCATACTAACTGCCTGGAAAAATGCGCCGAACTGATCAGCCCAGCTCGTAATTCTCGCTGTTGGTGTCAGTGATTTTGCTAATTGTTGTGTGACTTGTTGTACTGCATAAACATCACGAATATTGACATGCACGCCGGAAACATAGTTACCCATTTCCATTAATTTCTGGGCATCACTTAAATCGACAAAGGCCAGCATGGCATCAAAACCAAAACCACCGCCAGAACGAAATACACCCGTAACAGTAAACCGTTTAAAACGTGGAATTACACCAGCCGGCGACAAAGACACTTCAGGTGTTACCACAGTCACTTTGTCGCCCACTGCAACTTCTAAACGATTTGCTAAATCCTCACCGAGCACAATGCCAAAACTGTGCGGCTTCAAGTCAGCTAAACTACCCTGCACAATTTTATCGGCTAATTCAGAAATATGTTTTTCTTCTGTAGGTAAAATGCCGCGCACTAAAGCAGGTTGCACCAATCCCGAACTTGTTATTAAAACTTGGCCTTCTACATAAGGTGCGACAGCGGTAACGTCGGGTGATTTTCGTAAAATATTTTCTAATTCTTGCCAATTGCTCACATAATTAGACACACTACCGACAGTAACAGCGGGCACCATACTAAAGACACGATTTTTAATTTCACGATCAAAACCATTCATGACAGACAATACGGTAATTAAAACAATAACGCCCAAGGCGATACCCAACATCGACATCAGTGAAATAAACGAAATAAAATGATTACGCCGCTTGGCACGCGTATAACGTAATCCAATAAAAAGTGACAGGGGACGAAACATAACAATTCTCCTCAAATTCTCCCTTCTCCCGCGTGCGGGAGAAGGGCTGGGGATGAGGGTTTTGGTGTAACCACATTTTCTTGTAGATAATGTGGAAAACTACAAACCCTCACCCTAACCCTCTCCCACATGTGGGAGAGGGGATATTTGTAGCGTCTTTAAACAACCTAAAATTCAACGCATCTCCTCAAATTCTCCCTTCTCCCGCGTGCGGGAGAAGGGTTGGGGATGAGGGTTTTGGTGTAACCACATTTTCTTGTAAATAATGTGGAAAACTACAAACCCTCACCCTAACCCTCTCCCACCTATGGGAGAGGGGATATTTGTAGCGTCTTTAAACAACTTAAAGAAATTCTCTGTTGTTGTTTCAGCAACTTCTTCTACACTAATGCCGCGCAATTTCGCAATGAACTCGGCAACAAATCTCACATAGGCTGGTTCGTTCGGTTTGCCACGAAAAGGAATAGGCGCTAAATAAGGTGAATCAGTCTCAATTAATAATCGATCTAATGGCACACGCGTTGCAACATCTTGAATTTCTGTTGCAGTTTTAAATGTCACAATACCCGAAATCGAAATATAAAAATTTAAATCCATCGCAGCTACGGCAGTTTCCCAATCTTCGGTGAAGCAATGCATCACGCCTGCTGGAGATGCCGCGCCTTCTTCACGCATGATTTTTAGGGTATCTACTTTAGCTTGGCGAGTATGAATGATTAAAGGCTTATTCACTTGTTTTGCAGCACGAATATGTTGTCGAAAACGCTCACGCTGCCATTCAACATCACCTTCACTACGAAAATAATCCAACCCTGTCTCACCGATCGCCACAATTTTTTTATCGGCTGCTAACTTGATAAGATCTTCTGCTGATGGCTCTAACGTGACATTCTGCTCATTTGGATGCAACCCTACAGAAGCACTGACATTTGGATACGTATTAGCAATCTGTAACACCGCAGGAAAGTCATCGAGCGTGATGCACACACATAACATGTGTCCAACACCCTGTCCTTTTGCGTGTGCCAATGCATTCGTCAAAGAACCTGCGTGCGCGGTCAAATCCAATTGATCAAGATGGCAATGTGAGTCAACCAGAAACATAGTCTGTCCATCGAATAAAAAGCGTTTCTAATAGTAGCTGTTTATTTAAATTAATTGCACGCATCAAATCACTACGTGCTTGTTGCAAATAGTCAATATAAACGAATAAATTATTCGGTAATAAGTTAATGCCAGTTCTTGTTATTTCAGTTTTATAATCTAGATTGAGCAAATCCACTGGATCCTGAGTTACTTTAAATCGTAATATATCCGTTAGCCAACTTAACAATAAATCCACTATATTGATAGGATCGCCATCCTGCCATTTTGCTGCGAGTTGCAATGGATCCGCCTGCCCCTGACTTAATGAATAAATATCTTGATACAACCCCTGACGTAGCGATATCACATCCGATTCCAATAATGCTAACGCTTTCAGTGGCGCACCATCTGCTAGTTTTAATAATAATTGTGGATTGACTTTTTCATCACTGATTTTTTTCTGCAGCCATGCAATAGCATCTGCATGGTGAGGTTTTGAAAAAGCAACCTGTTGACAGCGACTAATAATGGTTGCGGGTAAACGCAAACCGGCATTACTGACTAACATCAACAAGGTATTGGGCGCAGGCTCTTCTAATGTTTTTAACAGGGCATTCGCTGCATTCACATTCATCGACGTTGCTGGAGAAATAATAATAACGCGAAAACCACCTTTTAATGTGGTCTCATTCACATTTTTAATAACATCACGCACTTGATCAACGCTAATTTTTTTCCCGGTTTCTGCTGGCTCAACCACCATAAAATCAGGATGTGATTTCGCAGTCATCATACAACAACCGTGGCACTTACCACAGCGCACCCCCCATCCCGAAGGTTCTCTGCACAACAATGCTGCTGCTAATTCATATGCAAACTGTGATTTACCCAGTCCATCCATACCAACTAATAACAAAGCATGTGCAAGCTTGTGCTTTTGTTTGGATTCCCACAGCTGCTGCCATGACCCATACTGCCAAGGAAAAATAGTTATTGGAAAATCTTGCGAAGAATTAGACATTGATTTGTTTACTCAACATAAGCCTGTCTAAAATTATTTTAATTTCAGCATGCACAACAGCCATGGGCTTAGTTGCATCGATGATACAAAAACGTTTAACGTCGTTTTTCGCTCGCTGCAAATACCCAGCACGCACACGCTCAAAAAAATCTACTTTTTCCTGTTCGATTCTATCTTGTGGACCGCGTCGTTTAGCACGCGCCAAGCCTAACTGAGGAGGAGCATCCAATAAAATAGTGGTTTGCGGCCGCAAAGCACCGACTGTCCATTGATCTAGCGTTGCAATTTGTGACATATCAAAACCACGCCCTGCGCCTTGATAAGCATAGCTAGCATCCACAAATCGATCGCTAACAACCCACTTACCTACTGACAATGCCGGCAAAATTAGATTAGCAATATGCTGTGTCCGACAAGCAAACATTAATAGTAACTCAGATAGCGGTGTCATGGGTTCATCGGTAGGAATTAATAGGATCTGTCGAATTTTTTCAGCTAATGGCGTGCCACCTGGCTCACGCGTCACAATAAAATCCTGTCGCAGAGTCGTCAAATACTGCTGAATATATCTCACGGCCGTTGATTTACCGACACCTTCGATACCTTCAATAGTCAAAAAAATTCCTTGGTCAGACGGCTGGCGCATTTGTATTCCTTGAAGTTACACAAATCCTAGTTTGTACTAAAAATTGTTTGCGTAAATGATTTTAGCAAATATTTTTTTACTAATGCTGTATTGAAAAACCATGGATTATATTTTTTTGATGCCGCGACTGCCGCATTATGCTCAACCAGCGTACGTGAAAATTGATGCGTACTACCATCACCGCGCGCCACAAAATACAAATAATTATTACCATCAGGATGCATAACGGCTTCAATGGCTTCTTTCCCTGGCATTGAAATCGGTGTGGGCGGCAACCCTTTATGAACATACGTGTTATAGGGATTATTCTCTAAAAGATCACGCTTATAAATTGTGCCATCATAGCGAGCACCCACACCATAAATCACAGTCGGATCAAATTGCAGCATAATGCCGCGGCGCAAACGATTAGAAAGCACACCTGCAATAATCGGCAACTCACTTTTTACATTCGCTTCTTTTTCGATAATAGAGGCTGCAATAAGTGCCTCATAAGAATTTTGGAATGGTAAATCCACTGCACGATGCGACCAGGCTGTGTTTAACTTCGTTTGCATCGCATTAAATGCACGCTTCAATAAAACAATATCGGAGGAATCTACAACAAAATAATATGTATCTGGAAAAAACTGACCTTCCGCTTTTAACTCTGAATGACCTAAGCGTTGCATGATAGCAGCATCACTTAAATTCTGTGTTGTATGCGCAAGCTCAACACTTTTATCTAATGTTTGACGCAACTGATGAAATGTCATGCCAGGAATAATCGTAAAAGAATGATAAATCATTCCTGTTCCTGTTGCGATCTGCTCAATCATGCGCAGAGGCGTTGTGCCTTTTGGAAATAAGTACTCTCCCGCTTTCAAACTATGTGTAACACCACGATAGTGAACAAGCGCCATAAAAAAACAGGGGTGTTTCAATATATGAAGATTATACAAATCAGTAGAAACAGATTTAAAAGAGGCGCCTGCACGCACATTGTATCGCACACCTTGCACGTCGTTAACAACAGGCGTTTTTAAAAAATTTTCCCATGCAGTACCCAGCCCCACTATGACAGCGAGGAACATACCAGCAGCTAATAAAAAAACGCGTCGAAAAGTTGTCATATCCCTATAGAATCAAGGTAATTCGCGAAATAGTAAAGTACCATTCGTACCACCAAAGCCAAATGAATTAGAAATTGCTACTCTAATGCGCATTTTCTGCGCCTTATGCGGAACAAAATTCAAATCACAACCTTCGCTTGGATTGTCTAAGTTAATCGTTGGTGGTGCGATTTGGTCACGCATAGCCAAAATACAAAAAATCGCTTCAACTGCCCCAGCTGCACCGAGCAAATGTCCAATCATGGATTTTGTGGAGCTGACTGCCAGTTTATAAGCATGATCACCAAAGCTACGCTTAATCGCTAACACTTCTAATTCATCACCCACTTGTGTTGAGGTACCATGCGCATTCACATAATCAATATCCGTATGCAGCATACCGGCATCTTTCAAGGCGGTATTCATTGCATTGGCCGCACCTAAACCTTCTGGATGTGGCGTCGTGATATGGGATGCATCTGCACTCATCCCAAAACCAGCTAATTCAGCATAAATTTTTGCACCACGTGCTTTTGCATGCTCATAGCTCTCAAGCACCAACATACCAGCACCATCACCCAAGATAAAACCATCTCGGTCTTTATCCCAAGGACGGCTGGCTTTTTCAGGTGCGTCATTGCGTGTGGATAAGGCGCGCATCGCTGCAAAACCACTCACCCCCAATTTGGTGGTAGCCATTTCGGAGCCACCGGCAATCATGACATCGGCATCACCGTAGGCAATCATGCGAGCTGCAAGGCCAATATTGTGCGTTCCTGTGGTACACGCTGTGACAACAGCAATATTAGGACCACGCATGTTATACATAATAGATAAATTACCAGCGATCATATTAATAATGGCGCCAGGAATAAAAAAAGGAGAAATTTTACGTGGACCCGATTGCAGCAGAATCTCAGTTGATCTAGAAATGAAAGGTAAACCACCAATACCAGAACCCACTGCCAAACCAACGCGATCAGCGTTAGCATCGGTTATTTGCAACCCTGAATCATTCATTGCTTGAGCAGCAGCAGCAATACCATACTGAATAAAAAGATCATTTCGGCGGGCTTCTTTCTCGCTCATATACGGCAGCGGATCGAAGTTTTTAACGGTACTACAAATACGACTGCTGATATCAGAAGCATCAAAATGCTCAATGAGACCAACACCACTCTTACCCGCCAGAATACCATGCCATGAATCCTCTACATTCAAGCCGAGAGGAGTCACCATACCTATTCCAGTCACTACTACACGCTGTTTACTCAAAACTCGCTCCTTTAACTACAATAGTTTAGTCAGCAAGAGGGCGCATCTCTAAAAAGTGGGGAATAAATTCAAATCGTAGAGATACACCCAAGCAATAAAAACAACGATTACTCTTTGCTATGCTCGCCTAAGTGAGCAGTAATATAATCAATAGCTTGCTGAATAGTTGTAATTTTTTCAGCATCTTCATCTGGAATTTCAGTTTCAAATTCTTCTTCAAGGGCCATCACTAACTCAACAGTATCTAACGAATCTGCGCCCAAATCGTCAACAAAAGAAGCGTCATTCGTAAATTCGCCTTCTTTAACACCCAATTGCTCAACAACAATCTTCTTTACGCGAGCTTCAACAGTACTCATAGCAAATTTTCCTCATATTTAGAACGATTACAGAACACACTGCGTGTGGTATTTTATTCGAATAACAACAAGTTGCAAGCTGAATCGCTAGCCTCTGTTGATACCCTATTAATTCATATACATGCCACCATTTACGTGCAATGTTTGGCCAGTTATATACCCTGCTAATGGCGATGCCAAAAACACAACTGCCGCGGCAACTTCATCCGCGCGACCAAGGCGCTGCATT
>JABDGK010000018.1 GCA_013286085.1 Gammaproteobacteria bacterium
AGAAGTTATGTAACCGTATAACGATGTACATTTGCGAACGATTACTGTACATCGTGCGGTTTCGGTAAGCATGCGTATATCTACGCATGCTTACCGAAACAACACGATTCTTCAGGTCCGCTCAATAAAATAATTACGCGATGTTAATTCAATATCTAATTGCCACCTTCACTTCAACACTAGGCTCCATTCTTCCTCCTGGCTTAGCCGGGCGATCATTGAAAAACCTCATTATGTTTTCCGAATGAGGCCCACTTAATACCAGATTTTGAAATCCTTGGATTATTTTATTTAAATTAGGAAACTGCTCTTTTGTAATCATATTGGAAAAAAGTAAAAATGTGATGAGCTCGTTGCGAGTCACTTCTTTCTTCGCTCTCAGCATTGCTTCGATTTGCTGATGACCAATTTTATTTTTTACATCATTCTTATCATGTTCAACATTTATCTCAGTAAGGCAAATGGCGCAGCCTGCACCAAGAATGGTAAGAATACCAAATACTAATTCAATTATTCCTTTGCGAATGTCGCTATTGCCTATATCACTACTACCTAGACTTTCTAGTCTAGCAAAACTCGATTGCAAAGTTTTAAGTGCTGATTCGCTCGTATTTAATAGTCTAGGTATAATAGGTGAAATCTCACACGATTTTTCCTGGGATTCATCATGTCCCGGATGCCACTTTGCTCCGCATTCAATAGATGTATCTTGCGGGCATTTACAGGAGAACATGTGCCCATTGTAACATTCGCGGACGATGTATTCATACGGATGTATACCACCAGAACATGTGTGGGCGAGGAGTCCAGAGGGATACCAACAATATACATAGCCTTCCCAATCTCCCGCAAAACTTTTGTCTACATAAAAATATTCGCCAGTATATGTTGTATTTAAACTGATATCGCCATAGTTAGCTGCCCAAAGAGATGCATAAACAGAATCCATAATAGGTTGGCGAGATATATAAGATTTAGGATTCACCCGCCAGTTATCATTAATCAGGCTCTGTGCTCCAGGACAATTTGCAGTAACAGTATAATGTTCAGTGTCATACTGAATAAACACATCGGTATTATTAGCTATAATCTGCTCTAATAATGAAGTATGTTCTGACGACCAATTAGAATACTCGTCGGAATACGCAGAGTGTCTTGAACGACCGGCGCGAAATGCATCTTGCCCAGTAACAATTAAAGTAATACCAGATAATAGCAACAAGAGATTCAACACCCTCCATTTTATCACGGTGTTTTTTTCTGATTTTATTGGCTGTTCCTCTCCAAACTGGGTTATGAGTAAAATTAGCGACGGAAGATATGCGAACCATTTTGATGGGTTATGGCCTTCGGAAAGTAAAACGGAGTTCGCAGATTCGATATTATCGGAATCAGTGGGAAGTAACCTTGGCTGCTGTGCTTCAATGTCCTGTCTTTCGGACAATTTAATTTCGCCTTCACCCTCCTTTAGCAAACGATCATGCATCTTGACATACCTCGATTGTATAATTAGGTTTTTGAACAGTATAACTCATTACTAATGTGTTATTGATTGATCTATCTATTTCGATTCATTTTTACAAAAAAGCTTCTCAGAAATTCCAGGGTCTACATATTAGCGGATTAAGAAATATTTATGTTTAGACTTGACCCCATTTCGTTTTCTGATAGGGGTTGTTATTACCGAATCTTTAACTGTTTTCTTACAACTTCTTGATATGCTTCACGATTTAATCCCACTGCATCTCTGTAGGAATGAGCTCGCGATTGATTATCATTAAATAAGCCCTTACGTTTTAGTTCATTATGAATCGTCCGGTTGGTTTTATTTCTAATATCGAAACCAAGCGCATTGCTAACGTTGCGACGTCTTTCTTCAGCAAAGTTGTAAAGGTCTTTCTTATCGAATCCCTGTATTTGCTTCACTATAGTTCCTTGCTTTGAGATCCAATCAAACTTGGATTGTTTTCGGTTTTCGATAAAATCGCACTCTGAATGTCTTTGAATATTTTCTGGTCTGTCGCTAATTGCATTTTGACGAGATTCCCGGGTTGTAAAAAGTCCGACTGACATTAGCGCAACAAACTGATCAGCCCTGTTAGTCGCTTTAAAAAGTTCGGATTTTGTGGGAGGTAGTGTCACATTACTAAGGTAATTCAATAACATTGCTAAAATTGTTATATCGACCGATGACAGCCCATTATTTCCACTCTTCTTGGAAGGATAACGTGAAGATTGCATAGAAACCCCTAACATTGATTATATTTGAAGCTAAAATTGTATATAATGAACAAATAAAAGTCAATTGATTATTGCATGTCTGTCGAAACTTTTTAGAAATGCCCCCTCCTAAAATAGGCCTTGTAGTCAAAGAGTTACAAAAAAAATGGGGGCATATATGGACCCTGCCTAGATTGCAAACAAATAATCATTTTTAGCAAAAGTTAAAGATGCAGTCATAGTATTTATTTATAATTTTTGAGAACAATAGCATTAGCTGCTTGGTTAATACGTTTAGTTGAAAGATTAATAATAAATTTTATCAAACTGCCTGGCATCATCCGCATGAGTTTCATCAATACCCAAATAATAAAATTGTTTTTCCCTTGTGACTTCATCGTGTTTGCAGCAGTAATGCCGAGTGCTTGATTAAGTTTTACAAAATGACGCATTTGTAATTCGTATTCATTAAATGCTACTTGATGATTTCCGGATGCTACAGCCAATTCCCCTGCTAAAATGTATGCGCCTATAATGGCGAGGCTAGTGCCTTGACCGGACATAGGCGAAGCGCAGTAGGCAGCGTCACCCAATAATACAACTCGATTATTATGCCATTGATCCATATGAATTTGAGCCGCAGCATCAAAATAAAAATCCGGTGAGTCTGGCATTAACTGAAATAGCCTGGGAACTTCCCAATCAATTCCTTCATAAATTTTTTTAAGATCTTGTTGTTGCTGAACTCTATCATTTAGATCAATTTTTGTAGGTGCTGTAAATCCAAAACAAGCTTTTGCAGTAGACTCACCGCGTGAACTCCAAATTGCAGCAACTCGACCTAGTTCAGAATACTGCATTTCTAAACGATCTAGGTTCAGGTAATTTGGCACAGTATAAACACACAAATAGAGGCCAAGTTCATGAGAAAATTGCGCTTCATCGCCAAATACAATCTGACGTGTATTAGAATGCAAGCCATCTGCACCAACGACAAAATCAAATTCGCGAGATTTATTTTTTTGAAAAGTCACTTCTACTTTATCAGTATATTGCGAGATATTTTGAATATTATCGCCAAAAATAATTTCCACGTCTGGAATTTGATCCATTAAAATTTGACACAAATTACCTCTGAGAATTTCTAGATCATCACCAGTGCGATGGCCGAATGCATCACCTGACATTTTGCCAATCGTTCGCCCTTTTTTATCGACAAGAATAGCTCCTTGCATGTCAGTGCCAGCTGTAGCAACCGCATTGTAAATACCCATTTTTCGAAGGACCTGCAAGGCACTACCACGAACATCAATTTTGTAACCGCCGGTTGGCAGAGCTGAGGCTCTTTCGATAATTGTAGGTGAAAAACCGTATTGTTTGAGCCAATACGCAGTAGTTAGTCCCGCTACGCCTGCGCCTGAAATAAGTATTCTCGTGTCTTTAATTACATCATAATTTGTCATCGTATTTCTCTTTAAGCCAAGAGCGAAATGCACTCGCAAACAAGGTAGGATTTTCAAGCTGTGGCCAGTGCCCTGTTTCCCCGCAATCTATTATTGTAAAATTTGCAGGCTTTGGCAAAGCATTCCACTGCATAAGAGGCGCTGAATCAAAATCTAACTGCCCAGCAAAAAGAACCACTGGCACCAAAATCTGGTCGATCTTATCTGTGACATTATAAGTGGGTAGTAGATCAGAGAAAAAATGATTAATAATATCATCATCCACTTGAATATCTTTCCACAGACACTCAAAAAAATCATGAGAAAGATTGAAGTCTTTCCAATATCGAGCTGCATCTGCCTCATAAGCATTCACTGAGCCAAGCGACTCATTAGGCTTTTTAATTTTTAAATAATTCTCTCTGCGTTGAATATCATTCAACTTACGGTCTTCTGATGCGTATTGATTAAAGTATTCCTGCCCTTTAACGATAATTGCATCATTTCATCCTGGCGGTGTTGAAATCATAACAGCACCTTTAATACGTGCATCTCTTCGCTTAGCCGCTTCAAGAGCTAAAAGTCCAAAACAGGAAAATCCAGCAATCAAACATTTTGATAATTTCAATTGCGAGAGAACTTCCAAAAGATCATCTATAATGTCCGACATCGTTAATTGTATGGATTGCTCCCTGTGTTGAGAAGCAATCCAGTAAAGGTCTGTCGAATAAATCGTGAAGGTATTCAGCAACGACTCCGGAAGCGTCATCTGTAAATGACTACCGATTCCAACAGATAATAAAGGTATCGCACCATTACCATATACATGCACAGGATAAGAATGATTTCGAATGTTAACTGTTATATGGGGTAAATCCTGTATGTAACGCAGCAATTCTTTCATAGTAATAGCAACCTCTATTTAAAAAATTATTTACTAATCCAATAATTCTATCATCACCGTAAGCAATAATGTGCGCATAGCCGTTTTCAGAGCCGCGCGCGGCTCGATAATTATCGAACGAAAGCGAAGCAACTGCTTTTTCTGCCATCTCGCTAATATTCGCGTAAAATTTATCGAAGAGCTAGTGGAGGGTTATCTTCCATTTTCTCCTCATAAACGCCTGATTGATTTGCTGGAATTACAGGAGATGCCCTATTCTCTGCAAATAACCAATGACGAGATAATTCAAATAATGAAGCAGCACTGCGTAATAGTTTTTCTTTTCCATCTATGCTGACAGTGAGTCCATCCTCTGTTTCCTTATCAATTGTAAGCGAAAAATTATAACTTAACGCCGGTAAATGCCATTGGGTTTCGATGACATTTTTGTCTAACTGATAAATGACCATTTTATCCTTCTCATAATAAGCCAGCCGATTACCCGATAATAATTTATAATCTACCTCGTCTTTATCAAATAGCTCGTCCGATAAAACTGTTTTAACACAGACATTTTTTTTCAAATCCCATATTTTTAATTGACACGGAAATCTATCCGGTATACCCATATCAATAGCGAAGGAATAACTAACTGGTTCGGTTTTATAATAAGCTGAATACGTCACTAAACAGTACGGCGATAACATCTCCACATTCTTTGTCGTTTTATGAAGCCTTGATACCGGTAGGATGTGTTTCAGTTCGCGTGTTTCACCATCTAAAATGTGAATTTCTTTATCCCTTAACTCGCCATCTTTAATTATATCGTGAGTTTCAAAAATATCGTTATTAGATAATCGATAATCCTCAACTGGCTTAGGCTCTGTATTAGGTTCAACAACATAGGTGGTAGAGCAAGAGCTGAGTATTATATCTATTTTTGGATCATACGTTAGCGCTTTGAAAAAAGTTTCCACTTTTTCAGATTGAATCAAAGGTAATAAACTTTCATAAACAAACACAGCTAATTTTTGCGCGAGACCGAAAGGAGGGATCGGCTCTTGCTTTTCACTGGAATATTTGCTCTCTCGATAAAAACCAACCTGAGATAATAATTGCAACCCTAAAGGCGCAGCTAAAACATGCTTAATCCGTTCTTCATTAAGCAAACCAAATTCAGTTAACCACCTTAAGCCACAAGTCATTGCCGTAATCTTAGCTAAATCACCCGCATCAATATACGGTTTTAATAATTTAAGCTCATCAATAGTCAGGCTCCATCTATTAGGGTAATGCGGTTGACGCCTAATCCAATCAAGTGATGGAATGTGTTGAAAAACATCATTAACATAAGGTAATAGATCATACCGATGTGGCTCAAATAAAAATGCCAATAAGCAATCGAATGGTGTAAAGCCACCCATAGGGCAATGCAAGGTGTTCTGTTTCAGATAACGTGCTCTTTCTTTGCCAAATAAACGTATAGCTAATTCCGAATCTTGAACTTTCACTTTCAGTTGAAAAATCTTTTCGTTTAACTTCCTGTCAGTGCTAGACTTTGGATTCACCGTATTTTTAACCATATAGGCGAAATCACCTAGCTGCTTTTCTGTCAATGGCAGCAGAGCTTCATTAGCGAGCCCATCAGTCACTCTTAGATGATCATAATTCTTTTTTTCCTCGAGCCGATAAGAGTCTTGGCTATATAGCTTTTCTAATTCATCATGATAATCCAGAGCTTGTTTTAGATCACCCACTGTGATGGAATACTGGATAGGTTGATTGACATAAGTTGAAAGATCGACATTTTTTTCTTCGGTGTTTGTATTTTTTTGCTCGGTGATTTTAAGCATGCCATCAAGCAACGCTTTAGCAATTTTATTTTCATCATAGATTTGAGGTCTTCCGCTTTTCATGCTGAACGATGAATGATCCTGAAAAAACACGATGGACTGTAATAACTGAAGTTGATCATCCGGACAATGTGCCGCCGCATTGAGATATTCCATGCTATCCAAATCATGTTGGTGCAGATATTGCAGAATAGAAGTAATATTTTTTAGATTATCGAGATGTGTAAATAAGTATTTTACTTCACAAGGTGTTCTTTCATCTAACTGTTTAAGATTAAAAGATTTCAAACTTTCTAGCATTTGTTCGGCATGTTCTACAGGTAATTGCCATAATAAATTAAGATAGTCGGGATTAAATAATCTCAGTTTAAATAAAATAAAAAGGCAGGAAAACTTTTTCGCCCTTAAAGATAAATGTTGAGATAACTTAATTTGTTCCGCTGCTTGCTGTAGGGTTTCATCACGCTGAAATAACGTTTTTAATTTATCCTCATATAATAATGGGTCTTCTGTTGCTGTGATAACACCTGCATTTGTTAATTCATCTTCATTATCCGATTGCCAGCCTTCATCTAGCGGCTCATTACCATACTTTACTAGATTTTCTTTTGTCGACACTCGGATTTCAGCCCAGGGATCCTTGGATTCTAACGCAGAAATTTTTGCGCGTTGCAGGCTTTGAGAGCGGGTATACATCTCACCTCTATAATAATAATATCCTCCACGAAGATCTCTTTTTGATAACATGTCATTGATGCCAGTTATCGATTGGAAGCTTGGCAAAAATCTATCGTGATGGGTTGTAATAAAACCATCACGCCATCGCCATAATGAATTAAAAACTAACACTTGTCCGAATTTATATTGGTTGGGATGGTTTTGATAGAGATGACTAATTTCAGTTAAACATTCTTCCATTTCATCAAACTGGTGATCAATATCATCTAAAGTAAGGGGTGTTTGCCTAGTTATCATTGATGTTATCCATTTAAAAAGAGTACTATTAGGTAATTTTTCTTTGGCAATTTCTTCAACGAAGATACCAGTTGCACGATATAATAATAGAGTATAGACCAGAGAAGAGCCCAGCAAGTCATATTCAAAAAAATCATAGGAGCTTGACCCCTTGAGTTCTCAATTTTCCATTTAATATAAATTTTTCTAGAGAATAAAATATGCATACAAGAGAAGCATTGCAAGTGGCGTTAGGAACAATACCGGACAAATGGAATGTTATTTCTGATGATATTCTTGGAAGCGGTCTCCTTAATAAGATGGCGAAGAGGGTTACAACCAGTAACGCCTGTGTGCCTGTCATGGAGTCGGCAAAAACGCTTTGTGAAGAAAGTGAAAATAACAAAAATTGGGCGCATTGGGAGACAGATCTACGAGCTTGGGAGCGGGCTATTCGAAGGGCCGACAAGTATATTGCAACTAAAGGAAATCATTACGAAGAAGCGGGCCAGAATGAGCAGCAGATAGGCCGACTACGCAATGTTGATGTGAACGATAGAGTTGCTAAATATAAGTCTGCAAAAGGCACTAAAACAGCTAAACATGATGCAAGCTCAGAGACACATAAAAACGACCTTATCCAAGCGCGTTGGCGTAAACTTATCGCTGAAATTGGGAAGGCTGAAACGCATTATAATGCAGTTAAGCAGAAAGCAAATCTAGAAGCATGGAAGCGGACATTAGATAGAGCAAAAGAGTTTGTCATAGTGAATCAGCTTGATGAGAATAATCGAGCACCTTTTAAGGCGCGCTATCAGGCTGCTAAATACGCTTACGATCAAGAGCATCCTGGCGTGTTGAGGCGAATGTCTCTCTGGTGTACGAATTGTATGAATTCTTCAATGGATGAGCCTGAACCACCACCGCCACCCTATCAACAACTCAAAAATCCATAATAGTTTGTTTTCCCCGCGTAGCGTTGGCTCTAATAACCATACGATGTATTGGGTAGTTTTTATTTATATTCTGCGGTACCATTGCGCGCAAAGCATTTTGTTTTATCGCAAACAAGGTAATGGAATATGTTTATAATAAATGGAAAAAGACTAATACGATTTTTTTTAGCCATGGTTTTTTTTGCGCTTACCAGTATTTTTTGTCATCCTGCTTTTGCAGAAAGCGAACAACAAGCTATAACGAATCATCCCCATCCCCTATCCTTATGGCAACAACCAGGCGTATTTCGTTTTAGCTTTGAAAATATCAAAATGCCAGACCATCGACCCAATATGGATTTGATGGGAATTCAATATTATGCAGACATCACACCTCATTTTTACGCTGGAATGGGTGGATATGGTCCAGTGAGTGGTAATAGCAGCGGGCTATTTACAGTGAATGTGGGTGGTGGATTGCGGACAGAATTGTTTCCCCACTGGATAGGCGATGTAGGAATGGATGTGGGCGGCACAGGTGGACGTTCATCTGTGGTGGGTGATGGTCTCATGCTCCGACCGCATATTGGTATTATGTATGCGTGGAAAGCAGTACATATAGGCTTGGACTTTAATGATATTTATTTTCCGAAAGGTGATATTCATAGTCAACAAATAGGATTGATTATTGATGTGCCAACAGAATTTTCTTACACCAATTCGCATGATGGTGACGATACACTATTTAAACCCAAGGATATTTTACTGTCGTTAAAAAACTATCTCGGTGTTCAGCGTAATGATTTCGGATTATTTATATCAGGATACTTTCAACATCCAGGCACAAAAAACGAAGGCGGCACAACACAAGATAATACCATCGAGCTACTGGGTGGAGAAATAAATCACTATGTCACCGAAAAAAGTTTTGTCTGGCTCAAAGGCTCAGGCCCCATTCATGGTATTCCAGGAGGTTATGCGGATATATTATTTGGTCTCGGGTACAGCCAACCTCTTAACTTATATCATGCGGCACTGGTTTCAGAAGTGGGTGTTGGTGTTGCAGGTGGCGGTGGTGTGGATGTGGGAGGTGGTTTAATTACACAAGCACAGCTTGGTTTGGAATTTCCAGTGAGCTCCCATTTTTCAACGCGTATCAACGGCGGGTATACTTGGTCACCCAACGGTCAAATGAGAGCGCCCATTTTATCTGCTGAGATGCTGTATCATCTTAATATCATCACGATTGATACCAAACCAACAACGTACTTATTTGATTCATTGAAAATACAAGATTGGCGCATCAATGCATTTTCACAAACCTATCTGCGCCCTAGTCGCAATTTTTCTAATATCAATTCTTCGATTAGTCTCTTGGCTATTCAAATTGATCAGCTTATTACACCACGATTCTTTTTTGCGTATCAAATTGCGGCTGGATATAACGGATTATTTGCGGGAGGATATGGCACAGGCATGCTGGGTCCTGGAATACAAAGCAAAAAATTATTGCATGATCATTTACAATTCTTTGCGGAAACGTTAGTAGGATCCGGTGGTGGTGGCGGAATAGCGGTTGGTAGCTGTCCCTTAGTAGAGCCCGTTGTCGGTTTGTATTACTCATTGACACCACGTATTGCGTTACAAGCAAGCGCGGGGCAAATTAAAACGTTACATGGGGGTTTAAATACACCTATTCTTAATATTGGTTTAGCCGTCTCTCTGGGAACGGTTCGCGCGGTATAATTACGAAATCAAAGCTCAAGGGGTCTGCCCCCTTGAGCTTTGATTTCTCGCAAGTCAAGCTACTAGGCAGGCATTGGACCAGAAGGACCGCCGCTGGAGTTTTGATCGCCCCCAGGATCCTTAGAATCATTAGGGTCGGCAAAAAATCTAGGTAACGATGAAGATGGTTGCAGTGTACGTCGTGCCTTTTCATCGCTAAAATGCGCTCTGAGATCAGCAATTGAGAGCTCTTCATCTACATGAGGACGTAGAATATATTTAACCATGATCTTAAGCACTGGATCATTATCATCCGCTCTATCTACCTGAAGCGCGGACACATGCTCACCAAGGCCTCTCTCTCTCGCCAAAGCTAGTAAGCTACCATAATAATTGGAGAGAGTTGGGACGCGACTTATGTGTCTCTTTATAAAGAGCTTAAATTGCTCATTTTCATCCTCTAGCCCCAAGATCCCCTCCCAAGTACGCCCAGCTAAGTCGCGAGGAGGGGGAATACGAGGCAGTGGTGGCGGTAAAATATCTTCAGCAGACATAATTGACTCCTCACGTAATTATTTCATTTATTCATATCAGGCATCTAATACACTAATAGTAGCATCAAATGATCAATTTTCCATTTTAGATCAGTTATTTTTTTTATAAATCAATAAGATATGGAACTGTAAAGCGACGGCAAGAATTTTATTTATGCACTATACTTCTATCTATAAATTACCCAAAAGTCACAATACATACATCATCCGTGAGAAAAAGGGGATATATGATCGATCCACAACAACAATTAGAAGCATTACACAATACAATTAATTTGCATGAGAAAGCAGCATATTATTTACAGTTTAATTATAAAGGACGTGATTATGTGCGCGCATGTCAGGAAGATCCAACTTATGGCAAAATTCAAGAACAATTAACCACCATGCTTCGTGATGGTAGTATGAAAGGTTTTTTGAATGCTCAGCTCATTAGTAGTGTTAACATTACGAGTCAGTCAATGTCAGATAGCAACATTGGCCATGCTCTTGGTGGACAGACAGATTCTATACCTATTACCACATCTGGATTGCAGTGGCTTGCTCATGATATAGATTGCGCTATGTTCAAAAAAAACTTTCCCGAAATTAAACCACTCATAGCAACCACCATCAATAACTTAGAAGCTCTTTCAGTCAATTTTCCTGACGGTACGTTGTCCCATCAGAAAAACATGCAAGGACTCAGAGAAGCTATCTTTGGTACTACTATCGTGGCAGAATTTGATCGTCAAAGAAATGCAATCATAGCAACGCTTGGCAATGATCTTGAGAATATTAGACAGGCTTGTACTGCAGGGTTATTTGATGGAATAAGAGGCATTAAAGATGTTAAAAGTACCGTAAGTAACGCATTAAATAAATTTGATCCATCTAGTGAAATTAACTTAGTTGAACTGCACGCAGCAATGAAAAATGTGAATTTAGAAAAAGCTCCTGAAAAATTAGCTACTGCTTTTAATAATCTATTCGGAAAACTTGAACAGCTTGTTAACTTATCTGTTACTCCTAAAGTACAAGCAACATCGAATAATACGATTTGCAAGTTAACTGGCATTACTGATGTTACCGCAACTGCATACAATCCTAGTATTGCTGTAGTCGCTGCACCTGCTACTTCTGTTTCTGAGCCTGCCTCTACGCCTACTCCACCCATACCAGCACCAACGTTAACTATACCGGATACAGATAATCCTAAATCTGGACCGAAGAGATAAAAAATCAAGGGGTGTAACCCCTTGAGCTCATCGGTTTATTGTTTTATTCGATGCGGGAACAGATTTTTGAGCATTGGTTTTATCAACAGTCATCCCAAACATCTTCCATTGATTATTTTCTTTCACTAACGTGATTTTAATTGCCACTGTACTACCATCTTGTAAGCTCAATGTTCCTGAAATCAAGCCATCATTATCTTTGTATTCAAGATCCGTGAAGGTAGAGCCCGTGTTGTCATGTAGTTGCGGATAGCTCTCTACAAATTTCTTAAAGGTATTTATATCAATTTTTTTCTGGAATGCACTGGACGTGTATGAATAGGCTTGTGCAATGTTTCCTTGACGAAGTGCAGCCAATTCAGCTTTGCCCACTGCTGATAAAGCTCTAAGTGGCGCACCTACGAAAGTGAAAATCAATCCAAATATGCCTACATATAGGCAAGCCACTACGATAACAACATTTCTTGGTGCTTTTGAATTTTTTGCAATCTCAACGATTTGGTCTTGTTTGTCAGTAAAATTTTTACAAATAATTGAAAATAAATCGTATAAAACCCAAAATCCAAGCCCTCCCAAGGTCAGTATCATTAAAATGCCTGTACCGACTTTGCCAACGTAGAAACGATGCAACCCTAATGCTCCGAAAAACATACACAATATAAATGCGGTTAAACCTGATTTTGGGCTGGCGCCTATACTACTTTGTGCGGTTGACATGGCTTGTCTCCTGTAGTCTGTAGCCTGAATTCTTATATTTTACAACATGTACGATCATTTTTATGTCATTTTTAGTGACTATTAGCGCATATTAGGTTACAATATGTACAATCTGTATACTCATTATTGTTATAAATAGATTTTACATTGAGAATCAAATCATGTCACATGGCAGAAGAGTTAAGCCCCAACACCAACGATCCGCAGTTAGCGTGATCGGTGCAGTAGGAGTATTTGAAACGGCCTATTCGACTGAGGTAACAACTGCACCCAATCCACCTTCTGGATGCTTTACAGGTAGAGGCTCTAAAGCTAAATCAAGAAAACATGAATATGAATCATTTAGTCCAGGCCACTTACAATATTTAGAAGTGGCTGAATACACCCAGCAGGGTGGCATTTTTTGTTTCATACAAGAACCTGATGATGGCAGACAAATGCATCTCAGAAGATTCACCAACAATGGGGCTAGCGACGTAGGTGAATTAAAAACAATGACAAAACTCGACAAACAAAAAATTATTTCCGCTGGCATTTTAATCTTAAATCCAGCGGGTGAAACGATAGCATGGACACTGAAATCAGAGGAGTGGAACTCTATTCTCTCAACGGATTCCTACTATACTGCCTATGCTACTGACCCTGAACGGTGTGGATTACCAATCAAATCATTGGTGAGTCTTGAGGATATAAATGAAATAATTTTTTCTGCACAATATGAAGATTATTTCACTGAGAATGGCCGGTGGAAAGATACAGATCAAGCGCGACAATTACAAAAAGCACTCTCTCCTAGCAAACAATCTGGTTGTTCTATTATGTAATCATCAGCGCCAAAAATTCTTCGAGGCAAGTTCGATGTCGATTCATAATAAAATTATACACTTAATGGTAAAAATGAAACTGGCACAGCCAGACTGTCAGGGTGTATGCGCAGGAATCGCAACGGAAGGGATGAATGCTTTTTTCAGTTATGGGATAGAAAAATATCGAGAAATTCTGCTTCAAATAGAAGAGAAGCAAGAGGAAGAATTATTAAACGATCCAGAAGTTAGAAAATTTTTAAAAAGAATAGCTCGCTTTCAAGACCCTGCTAACGAAGTGTGCCCTTCAGGTTTACCAATAAATCAAGCAGATCATCCTGAATTAACAGAGGATACAAATAATGCAAATCATTCTTCTGCTAATAACGACAACGTTATTTTGCGTGTGGACTCTTGCCAAGATTATATAAATTATTATGAGGCGATTAATCATAGCAAAGCCATGCCCTTAGCCACCTTTATGATAGAAAATGCCTGCGAAATTTCCAAACAAACACAAAGCAAAGTAGTCATTTATATAAGTGGTCACGGGATAAAAGGACATGCTATTTGGATCTGCATTGACTCTGGCAAGGAAGAGTTCTGGGATTCAAATGAATTATTAAAATCATCCGAAATCAACTATAAATCCAGATTGTTCAAATCATTATATGAAAATATTGGTAACAGTATCAATTTATACTGCATAATCAATGTGTATATTCAAACTTCTAATTTGCGACTCCAGGAAATTTCTCCTATCTACCGTCACTTAAGAGACAAAGCACAACGATATCAAAACAATAGTTATATGCGAAAACATGACCCAGAAGAGAAACAGCCGAAATTGCTACTTGATTTTGTCATATCCATGTTACAGGAAGAGAGAAATATTAATTTTATTGAGGGCGTCTTATCGCATCTGATGACAGCGTGGAAGATTGACGCACGGCCATTCAGTTCTTCAATAGGAACCATTATTCAATGTGCCGATGATATTGTTTATGTACTCAATCGAATTCCTCAACATACCTGGCAACATTGCCTACCATTCTTTTTTATAAACAGAAAATTTTCTCTGGATAATAGCTTACCCAGAGAGTATTTAGATATTACTGTATTGATAACAAAACTACCTAAAGAAGAGTGGAAAAATATTTTTGACGCTTTAAATAAAGAAAGTACTTATCGCTTTAACACTCGACAACAGAATTCATTGCAACGATTTTATAAAAAACTTAGCCATGAAGATCAAGCGCAATTGGCTCTTGCCATGGGACCAAGTTTTGCTATGCACGGATTAAAAAAGATTAAGGAAAAGCAGAACCCCGAACATGGAATGATTGCTCCAGAGCATGTAATGGAAAATAGCGAAGAAGACAAACCTCTCTGTGGTTGCTGTTTTCCTTTCTGGAAAAGTAAAAAACAAACAAAATCTATCACTCATCAATTGCAAGAACCACTATTAACGAATAGTGACAAAAGAGCTGCAATGAGTTGAGTAGTCTGAAGCGTTGTTAGCATACATGCTGTTGCTTTTTTCCCTTCTCCCAGAGTGCTCTTCTCTGAGAGAAGGGCGGGATGAGGGTGCTTACGTTTGCACGTTTTCTACTAGAAAATGTGCAAAACAATAAACCCTCACCCTACCCTCTCCCACAGAAAAGCACTGTGGGAGAGGGGAGATAATGATTACGGAGAATATACAACCACCGCAGAACGACGATGAGGATTCCTCGCTGCTTTTATCTCCTCCCCTGTATGTGGATCATAAATACAAGGGTTAGCTTTGCGACAATCCAAATACGCAGGAATAACATCCAACTGCAATAATTCTGGATCAAATTGGCTATCGCGAGGATCAATTTCATTATCACGACCAAGAGCATGATATACATTCGTCGTTGTCGCTAATTTATCTGTCTCTCGAATCGAACCATATCCACGCTGTTTTGCAAACTGCCTTAACTCTGCTGGATCGATATGATGATCAAGCGGTGTAATACCATAAACAAAATTAATACCCATTTGTGCAGCAATAGCCTCTAAACCGGTCAGCTCGAGAGTATGTTTATCAGAACAATAAGCATCCTGATAAGTTACTTTAACTTTGCTTGCATAACCATCACTACGAAAACGAATTTGATCTGCAGAAAATGTATTTAAATAAAAATACTTTTTTGCATCAGCCGAAGCAGGCTCTAATTCTTCATAGGTCGGATTGACAAGGATCAATCGCTCATGCGATTTATTTTTACTTTGATCACCGGGTAAATATAACAAGACAATACGCTTATCATAACCAATTTGATTAGCTGCCAGATAAGCCGGCTTTGCATGCGTCGCTGGAAACACACACGTACCGGGAATTTTTTGATTCATACAAATTTGTAGCTTCTCGATAATAGTACGAAACGCCACGATTTTTTGTTGCTGTTGAAAAGTGGTATGTAGTGACCTAGTCGAAGCACACTCATCCGGTGTCGCTGCTTGGCATGGTTTCAGCAAAGCATCAAGACGAGACGTGCCTTGAATCGTAATGATTGACGGCGATTGCTCTGCACTACTCGAACTACTATCACTCTGCTTAGTTTGTTGATTTAGCATGTTTACTACGCTTGCAGATGAGTGTGAATTCATATCATGATCTCATTGTTTGTAAATGAAGAATGGAATTAATTGTAGCCTTTTAATATAGAGACGCACTATACGTTTTTTACACACATAATTCAAACCCGCCTGCCGTTTGTTGACAATTTTATCATCAATATATATGCTGCGCCTTTAAGGAATGACAGAATGACAACATTATCAGCGGAAAAACAAGCGCTTCTTGATGCTTTCCAAAAACATGTTGATGCAGGTGGATGAAATTATTTTTAAATTTACACATACAACTGAAATAGGTTGGATGTTACCCGATATAGCACCCACAGGAAAACGCGTCGAAATTCCCTTGATTGTGATTGTAGGATTTTCTAATGGCAAAGTGACTCACGAACACATTTACTGGGATCAAGCGAGTGTTCTTGTGCAATTGGGATTACTCAATCCAGTAGGATTGCCTATAAAAGGTATTGAGACAGCTAAAAAAATGGATGAGCTGCGCCAGCGCTTGTTATAGTGTGAGTAAATTTTACTTGTATCGATAAAGAATATTTAGTCAGTTTGAATTCGATGGCAAGATGTTTTTGGATCTTAGTTAAATCTGTAACTAGATGATAGTTTATAAATTTTCTCAAAAACAACGCTCGTTATGCTTTGACAACTTTCATCGCCTTGTGCATACTTATCATACAACTCAGGAAACTACGAATCTTTCAGCGAATTAATCAAAAGGATTTTATCATGAGAAAATCATGGCTTATTTTATTCATTGCAAATAGCTTCTTTATTAGCGGTACATCCTACGCACAACCTACACCAGCTGCTGCCGAGAAAACATGTTTTCCAGCAATTAATTGGGTTTCGAAAAGTTCCAATGATATCGTCACCATTCAGAATGGAAACAGTACATCGATTTTGATTGTGGTTACGGTGAATAAAACAACTTCCACCGCCGGTTTAAATGTGAATAACTGTGGTAGCACCACACACATTGATTCGGGTAGTTCGGCTGTTTGTTATTCGAGTGACGCGACCAATCCTGTGAGTTTTAAATCAGATTCTGCCACCACTTCTGTCTCAGGAACCTATCAGATAAAACAACAATAAGTCCTAAGATTGCTTCCTGACGATAATACTTGAATCAACTCGCACAACGCCTTGAATGGATTGAGCGAGTTTGACGGCATTTTCTGCTTGCTCTATGTTATCGACAGTACCACTTAAATACACAATACCATTTTTAGTTTCAACACTCACATGCATTGCTGAAACGTCCATGCTACCAAATAATTTTTCTTTTATAAAAATAGATTTTACTTTAGAAGTAATTGCAATATCAGCCATCACCTGTTCATCTTTTTTAATTTTTAATTGCGAACTATCAACTGCTTTCACCCCCTCTGTTGCCGATGCAATTTGTATCATTTGATTTGCTTCAATATCGGAATTTACTATTCCAGCGAGAGTTACAACACCGCCGTGAGCGGTGACATCAATATCATACTGCGCAAGATTTTTATCTAATGATAACTTCGCCACAACGGCAGCGGATATTACGCCATCTTGCACAAGATTACCGGCGTCTTTTATCAAATGACTTACATCATTTCCTATCGCAGCCACGGGATCTCTCTCTGCAAATGCCGGAGAGACGAATAATAAAAAAATAAGAGCAATAACTGTTTGAAAGAGAATCCTTTTCATGTTGATAACTCCTTCCAGAAACATGTTTTCTATCAGTTGTTATGATTATTTTAACATAGCGGTGTACTAAAATAATACAGATATTACAGGGATAATGAATGGGTTTTATACCAATACAAGGCCTATAAATTGTAACTAATTGATATAAATAGCATTATTTTGATGGATGCTTAAGCTAGGCATAATGTTTTTATGTTAAAATAATATACAGTATTGAGGGTATTGCTATGTTATTTGGACTGTTTTCATATTGTCGCCGGCAAAAAAATAGAGACAAAATTCAAGCTGCATTTCGCGCCGTAAAGTTAGGTAATCTAACCATATTAAATACATTACTTAATACCGAGCTGGATATCAATTGCCGCCGAAAAGATGGGGATTATACCCTACTGCATTATGCAATTATCTCTACCAATATGGTTAACCTTGATATCATGCAACCCATCATTCAATACTTATTGGAGAACGATGCATTACCAAACAACTATTATCACATCAATAATGCATTTTTCAACCCTCTGCACTCCGCCACTAGAAAAAAACTTCCTAGTGTTGTTAAATTACTTTTAGAATATGATGCAGATACGTCATTTCGCAATGATAAGAATAAAACAGCACAGGATTATGTGCATGATGCACAAGATAATCGTGGGCAAGAAACTCGAGAGGCGTTAGAACAGCAAGAAAAAATAAGCAATCAATTTAGGTACTCAATTTTATAATTGGAAAATTATGAGCAAAGCCTTTACCAAAGAAACTGATGATGACGATGAACCAGAGCAACCAGAACCATCGATTTCGCATACTAAAAATTATGTCACACCCACTGGATTTGCAGATTTACAAAACGAATTGCGTCATTTATTAAGTGATGAACGACCAAAAATTGTTGAGACTGTCCGATGGGCTGCCGGCAATGGCGATCGATCTGAAAACGGTGATTACATCTATGGGAAAAGACGTCTGCGAGAAATTGATAGACGTGTTCGCTATCTGACTAAGCGCGTAGAAAGCGCTGAAGTGGTTAATCCCAACCTTCAAAAAAATCTCACTAAAGTTTTTTTCGGTGCAACCATTACCTATGCGAAAGAAGATGGCACTGAAAATACGGTTAAAATCGTTGGCATTGATGAAGCTGATTTAACAAAAGGCACTATCAGTTGGATTTCGCCTGTTGCTAAAACATTATTGAAATCAGAGGTCGGTGATATTGTGACACTGCGTACACCGGCTGGCACTGAGAAATTAACCGTTTTAGCAATCCAATATTAAGTGGCATAGTGTTTATATAGGATAGCTCATACTTGATGTGACCATTATTGTCAGCTCAAATTAAAACTACACAACAAAACCTCCCCACTTCGTCGTCCTGAAAAATATTCCGCCCACATTTTTTAGCGAAACAATTCTGCTGAGGCGGAATGTTTATTCAGGATCCATGAGCGAAGAAACAACGACAAAACTGTATTTTCATGTTGATACAGCATCGTTTAACTCCTTCTTTTGATTTCTAACAGCTCAGTATTAATAGTAGATTATCTTGAACGTTGTACTCTCCGCTCATGGATCCTGAATAAACCTTACGTGATAGCGTATTGGCTTCGTTCAAGAATGGTGAGCGTAAGGTTTTTCAGGACGACGAAGTGGGGAGGTTTTGTTGTGTAGTTTTAATTTGAGCTGACAATAATTATCCGCTAAAACTCTAGTGAAAAGGCGGGGGCGATAGATCAATCATTCTATCCGCCATATCAATCGTTTCTTTGCGATGCGCAATCATAACAACCGTGATACCTAATGATCGAATAGCTTGATTAACCTCCATTTCTTTCTTCACATCCAAATGACTGGTTGCTTCATCTAAAAACAAAATACTGGGGCGCGCATACAGTGCTCTTGCTAACAATACACGTTGTTTTTGTCCTCCTGAAAAAACCGATCCCATATCGCCGATTAATGTATCAAATTGCATGGGTAACGCGATAATTTCATCTAAAATTCCGGCTATTTTTGCGCAAGTATAAACATAATCTCGATCAACCGTAGAAGCAAAAAAACTGATATTTTCCCAAAGCGATCCTGAAAGCAAGATATCGTCCTGTAACACGCCAGCAATTTTTTTTTCGATAAGAGACAACGTAATTTGGATAGATAGGAATACTATCGAGATAGACATTGCCTGCTGTCGGTGGCAATAGGCCCATCATGATTTTTAACAAGGTAGTTTTGCCACAGCCTGAAGGACCCGTGATCACAATACATTCTTTTGATCTTATCTCTAAATTCATCTGTTTTAATGTTGGCAAAATATCTAATGGATAAACATACATAATATTTTCTAAGCTTATGTTTTCCGCCTCAAAAAAACTTCTTGTATTACCTTGAGTCTCTTTTGGCTCTGACACAACATCATCCAAACGCTCCAAATGTAATTGTAACGATTTATATTCCTGCACCTTATCCGCAAAACTGGCTATCGATGTAATAAATTGCTGTCTATAAGCTAATAATGCATACAAGATACCCAGTGTTATTTTGCGTTCCGACAAATATAAACACCCCAAACTCAATGTCACCATAAAATCTATAGCAAAAAGAGCATTTTTCATTGAATCAAAGATAATTTTTTGTCGGAACAGGCGCGTCATTGAATGAATAGATTTGACAAACTGCAGAGACCATTTTTCAATACGATCTAACTCTTTATTAAAAATTTTAATTGCAGCCATGGCACGCACAGTTTCAAGCAAATTCGACAGCTCTATGGAACGCGCATACAATACTTCATCATGATACTGATTCGCTCTGGCGTTATAAAATAGTCTCAACACGGCATAAATAAATGCTGTCCCTGCTATAATAAAGATAAAATTAAAATAAGTCAGGCAGATGGCAAGCAACATCAAAATTGAAACAAAACCATCGACCACCCCTTCCACCAAGCCTTCTGTCACAACACTCCGCATTTTTTCCACGACAGCAAATCGGGATATCACACTACCGGCATGGCGATTTTCAAAAAATGACACGGGCAGAAAAAGCAGATGCTTCATAACAGCAACACCAAATTCATTATTGATTAATGACCCCAATGAAGAGATCATCCATGCTCGAATAGCAATCGCACTCACTTCCATGAATTTTAAGCCCGAAAATGCAAGAATAAAGCCATACAATAAATTGTTATGTAACATATGCACTGAAACATCAATACACTTTTGAGTCATCTTAACAGCACCCACATAAAACAACTGTATTGCACTTGAAAATAACACTAATTTTAGCAATGAAAATCGATATGTTTTTAACAAGTCCTGCAACATGGCGGCTGATTTCTTCCGACTGGGCTCACCTACTCTAAACGTATTACTGGGTGCAACTTCTAAAACAATACCACTAAACTCTTGCTCAAACTGTTTTTTAGGAATGGATCGTACACCGCGCGCAGGATCATGGACAACGACACAATTTATCGCCATTTTACGAACAACAACAAAATGATTCGAATTCCAATGAATAATGCAAGGCAACTGCACAGATGTCACTTGCTTTTGGTCAACATACATCACCTTCACCAACAAACCCACTTTCTCAGCCATGTTTTTAAGTTGCGACAACGTCACCCCTTTCAGGGACGATTTCATGGTATGACGCAATTCTGAAAGCGTTACCTTCCAACCATAATAACGAACTATCATCGCCAAACAAGCAAGCCCACATTCAGCGACTTCGGCTTGTAAAATAATAGGTAGTTTTGATGATTTCCACATTATTTATCTCTCGAGCATTTCTACTTTAACTGGAATACTATTTTTTCCTAAAACTAATGCCTTTGGAAAATTTACCACAGGGCATTCTAAATTTTTTAAATTGAAATTTGTAATACCGCGCAGCCATGGGCTTAATTTTTCATTATCTAGGATAAATTCACCGTCTGGCGTAATCTGTCCGATATCGTTTCTTGCATCATTGAGTGCCACAGTACACTTGCCCAAGCGACCATTAGACCGAATCAAAAAAGAATTACCTTGTGCCGCATAACAGATATAAGGTTTATTATTTTCAATTTTATTAATCTGAATACGGGGATCAACCAATTTGTATAATTCACTTAAGATAGCTGGCTTATCCTTCCCATGCACAACTTGAAATGATTTGGCATTTGGCCCGCCGAGATTCTCAATCGTTTTAAAAAAAATAGTAAATCGAGGGTCATTTTTGAAATTGACGTTAATTTCATCCATTAATTTTGGCAAAAATAAAATATTATCGGGTGTCACATGTAAACGCAGTATCACTTTAAAATCCAAGTTGCTCCTATGCGCCGCTATTAAGTTGGCCCATATTTTTTCGTAGGTACCGGCACCATCAGCACGAATTCTCGATTTATTATGTATCTCATTTGGACCATCCAAGGAAATCTGAAACTCGGTCACCCCCACTTGGTTAAGTTTGTTGAGTAGCTCGACGTTTAAGTGATACCCATTTGTTGTCATGGCTGACAAATAAGAAAAATGTGAGTATTGCTCTTTTAGCCACACCGCATGCCGAGAAATGTCGAATACAATATCTTTTGCAGCCAATGGCTCACCGCCAAACCATGATATTTTTAATACTTTCAATCCAGGCACTCTCGCTGTTAGTAATTTTTTGATGCCCGCCACGATGGGTTTTTGCATTTTCCCTAAACTAAAATCTTCGTAGCAATAGGTGCATCTGAAATTGCATTGCTCCGTGGGTAATATAATTAACTCTAAAAATTCGCTAGAAATAATACTTAACAGCTTACTTGCTAATATTGCTTGATTACTATTATCCATTTTAGTACTCACTTTTATTGGGTAGATTGCGGCGCAAAAAATTAAAAAATCTTGTCTTTCCCGCAAAGGCGCATAGGCGTCAAATTAAACGCATCCCCCTTTGAAAAAGGGGGCTCTTAAAACGTGATTTCTTAATTTAACAATGCTGATTTGAGCATGCGCCATTCCAAAATGGATCCGGAATTTCACTGAGACTTCCTATGCCTCCGGTCATTGCATCTAACACAGCAGGATCGTCAATGATGATTCGTCCTAATGCATCCACATGAAAATCTTTTCCTTTTAATGCTTGTAGTACACTTGTATTTGACTTTGAATTTTTCATAGATATTCCTTATTAACATAATTACTGATTGATGACTCTTCCACCGATAACGTTGCCAGTGATAATCGAACCCTCACTGCTATAAATGACACCATTATTGGATGAAAACTTGATACTTCCATTGACCGTTGCACCATATAAATATAAGATTTGTTGCCTCCGGTCAGAGGTAAATTCAATATTTTTGGTGGTAGTATGCGTGAGTGTAGAACTCATAGAAGATAAAATGAGATCGCTGTTAAAACTCCCATTATCGCAGGTAAGATTGCCGACTATTTTGGATGGACTCATGAATTGCACTTTTGATGCTTTGACATCGCCAGTAATATTGACATTGGCATGAAATATCACATTCTCAAGATGAATATCGCCTAGAATCTTAGCATCGCCAGCAACCACCACATCATCGCCTTTAAAATCACCGGTCATGTCCAGTGTGTTAAAATACGCATGACTTGCATTCACATCGCCAAGCACGTTGGTATGACCTAAAATCCTTGTGCCATTAAAAACAACATCATTGAGATAATTCACTTGATCAAGCACGCCATTGCCACAAAATATTTTATTACTTTTTTCCTGGCACACTTTATCAAGCGATTCGGCATAGCTATTTGAAAATAACATCGATATAAACAAATAAAAAAATAACAGATAGATGGGTTTATTTTTCACGCGTGTGTCCTTACTTGTAAAAATATGAAGTTGAAAACATGAATAACGCTAGCGGGGGAAAAGATTTTTTATGGGAAGAAAGAGGCTTACAGGTGGAAAGGAATGATTTAGAAATTACTCGATAGTTTTTATGAGTACAAGGGCAATCTTACATATGAACATTGAAATGTCAAAATATTTTTTTAAGTTGCTCAGTGAGGTAGTTATGATTATGATTGTCTCTGTCATTTCCGGTGACACGATTTATGAATTTTTTATATACAACAAATAGGATTTTACAATGAAGAAATTAATTTGTGCATTATTAGCAATCTCTAGCTCTCTCTTATTCAGCAATGTTGCATTAGCGAAAGATACCAATGCTTCAGTAATCAAACCTGCTGGGAACGCAAAGCAAGCAACACTCGCCCCAAATTATGGAACCGATATCGTTATTACCAACTACGGCGCATATGATGTCTATGTACGAGCTCCTAGTTTATTGAGTGACGGTTTTTGGGTATATCATGGCACTGCTCAGCATATTCACAATTATAGTACGGCTCCAACACAACAAATTCTTGTCTCCGATTACAATGGCCAAACTTTTTATAATTACATGACACCAAACCACTATCCTATCGATGTCTATGACAGAGATGGTCATTCTTTCGTATAAATTAACCATCGCTTTCTGTAATAACACCAGCCTTGCTATAAGAGTAAGGCTGGTGGATGTGTACTTTAATAATCGTAAACGTGTCTGCGTGCGCGCCCGTCTTTTTTCTACTAACCACTGCAAATTGAATTTAAAAAACGGGCGGAGGCACGCACGCGGGCACGTTCACGAGGAGCCCCATTTTTCATGCGTGGATAACAGTCTCGACGCAATATGTGCTATGATATTTCAGCTAACTGTTCAATGAGAAACCATCATGCCAATTAATCATTCTGCCAATTTTGAGACAATCCCACTCTTTGATTTGCAAGAATTTGCGCTCGGCAATCCACTGGATCGCCAACAGTTTATTAATCAACTCCGTAACGTGTGCCATCATATCGGCTTTTTTTATATCAAAAATCATGGCGTCCATATTGAATTAATGCATAAAATGCTGGAATTAACCGAAGCGTTTTTTAATTTACCCCAAGCCGAAAAAGATAAAATTAATATTTCTTTCTCTCCTCACTATCGCGGTTATGGAAAATTAGGCGAAGAACTGACAAAAGGAATTCGCGATTATAAAGAAACTTACGACTTTGGCTTAGAGCAAGCTGCTCGTCAAACATCAGATGAACAACCCTATTTGATTCTACAGGGCCCTAACCAGTGGCCAGAGTCTGAAACCTTGCGCGCATTACGCTGGAAAGAAACCGTATTAGAATACATCGCAGCAGTGCAAACAGCTGGCACACAAATCATGAGCGCTATGGCGCTGACACTGGGGTTACCAGACAATTATTTTACTGATAAGTTTTGTCCTCAACAGCGCGATGCTTATGCTATTCTCCGTTTATTACGCTATCCGCCAGGTCGAATGAATCCACACTCAGTAGAACCAGAATTAGGCGTGGGTCCACACACCGACACAGGTTGCTTAGTGATGCTATTACAAGATACTGTTGGCGGATTAGAAGTACAAAATTGTCGCGGTGAATGGATTGCCGCCCCACCCATTGACGGCACCTATGTTGTCAATATTGGTGAGATGCTGCAGCTGTGGTCCAATAATTATTTTTTAGCAACACCGCACCGCGTCATCAATACATCTTCACGCATTCGTCATTCAGTGCCTTTTTTCGTAGAACCATTACTAAGTACAGTGGTCACGCCGCTGGAGATCAGTCCCGAGCTGCTACAAAACATGGAAAGACCCAACGCTAACCCAGCAACAAAAGTCGTTTATGGCGACCATATGTTGCATGTTTATCAACGGAGTTTTCAATAACTTTACAGGAGTAAATCGATAAAGCAGTGATGCGATCCATCTGTTGGGCATGGGTATGATGTCTTTACACAGAATGTTATAATGACACTTTACATCACAAAAGGACTTTGCCATGTTATCGTTTTCTCGTATTGATCACTCGCTCTTTAGTAAAAATTGGGGCTTATTTATGTTATGGGGTATCGCACTCATCATGTTGGGTGTAATAGCGATTAGCGCCGATATGTTAAGCACAATTGTGTCGGTGTTATTTCTGGGTGGTATTCTGGCTGCCACAGGAATGATTATTATTTTTGACACTGTGACTTTTTGGCGTAACCATAACAGCGGATTTTTATTACATTTTCTCATGGGGGTCATTTATCTCACTGCTGGATTTATCTTGCTAAAAAACCCCATTGCAGGCTCTATTTCATTAACGCTATTATTGGGTATTGTCTATCTCTCGTTAGGCGTATTTAGAACCGTTTATTCTTTTTCATTACGTTCGCCACGTTGGGGCTGGGCACTCTTGAATGGCATAATTTCATTTATTTTGGGTATCTTGATTTTAGCGAGCTGGCCAGCGTCTAGTTTGTATATTATTGGTTTATTTGTTGGTATAGACTTAGTATTTACGGGTTGGATGTATTTTACTGCCGGATTAGCAGCACGATCACTTGGAAAATAAAGGTAATATGCAAAATCGGGCGCCTTCTAAGTTTTCAAAAATAAGCCTCTTATTGGCCCTGGTTTTGCATGTTTTATTTCTATTAAGCTTTATTACTGTCATTGTTTTACCAGCAGATGAAGAAAAAAAACCACCGCAAATGTATAGTTTGCCTTCTTATATTTACAACGGTGCCATACAACCTACCATGGCTCAGACAGAGCCGAGTAACGCCTCTACTTCGTCCCCCACTATCACTCATGAAACCACACCGACTGACACCCAAACAGCAAATGCAACGCATGCTAATCAGGCTGTCTATCAACAACATGCACTAAAACGCGTTTCTGCAGCGCAATTTTGGGGGGTACATGAATCTGTCATGAGTAACTCAACAGCAGCATTGCGCCAAAATCAAATGAATCGTGTTCTAAATAAATCTGATGATCCAGAACCCATTCTCTTAGTTGGCGAAAAAAATGCGGATGCGAATCCACTGGTTATCCTCATGGCGCGCGCCCTTTCGAAATATTTTTCTTATCCTAAAAACGAAGGCAGTTTTGGTATTCATGGCCGAGTATTAGTTCAATTAACATTAAATCCCGATGGTGAATTTTCTGATCCAGAAGTTGTTCAATCTAGCAATAATGAAAATTTCGATACAGCCGCACTCTACGCCGTGAATAAAGCGCCGCGCGTTGTTGATGCGCATCGCTATTTATCCAAAGCGAAATCTTATGTGGTTGGGTTTATCTTCGATTAATACTAGGCAAAAAGCCTGACTGACTCTCAGCTCGTGTTTTGGGTGTGTTATCCGTCGTGGTATGTAATACATCTATCCCAGCAACCCGCTGTTTCGGTAGCACTGGTAACCGCACTGTATCGTCATCCTCCTCCGCACGCAGGACAAGATACTTTTTTCTACTACCGGCAAGCAACCCAAAGGATTGCACTGCGTGTAGGCTACTGCTAATCACTGAAGAAGAATGTATTGGCTGATGCAAACCTTGCACTTTTCCTATGTATTTTATGTCAGACTGCATCAGCGCGGAGTGCTGATACACAACTAATATCACATTGCTTGGTAACTGCAGCCTCAACGCATTATCACAAATGGTAGTAACATCATCGATAAAAGGAATAACAATTTTTTTATTTGGGTATTTTACAGTTAAAAAATTAGCATACTGCAATAATTGCAAATTCTTCGTGCTCATATCAATGTCTGCACGCGTCTTTTCCGCCGAATGTTGCGCAAAACGATACCTGAATTGCGAAACATTCTGGCTAGAAAGTTGTTCTGAATAATATCTTTTGCGTTGCTCTGTTTTTCTATATTGAGGCTCAAATAACATAAACGCTTCGCCAAAGCGACGACTTTCAATACTATCATCGGGGGTCGATATGCCATAACAGGCTAAGCCAGATACCTGAATAAAATTATCTCTGACACGATGTGCAAACCAATCATCTGAATTTAATCCATGACAGCTAAGATACAAACACTTGCTGCTTTCATCTAAGAGATATAATTCATCGGAAGGAATAGTAGGATAGGTCGCACAGACTTTCGCCCAGCTATTCGCTTTGTCAGCGGCCAGTTGGACATTAATATACTCTGTTTGATGCATACGGTGCGTAACAAGACTAAATCCTTCACATATGGCACGCGACTGTTTGGCATCTTGTTTAATATCAGCAATAAATTGCAATAATTTTGGCGATAAACACTGTGGAGAGACATCCCATAACGGATGACCATAGGCAGTCCTATCCGTTGGAACATATAGACTTAAGAGGGTATTGTCTACATCCAACGCAGGAGCGACAACTGTATTGAAATCGAGTAACGCCCTCAACATAAAATACGGCCCTATTGATGAAAAATATATGGACTATAATTGTACCACTGATAAATATTTAGTCAATACCTCCCCTCTCCCGCAAGCGGGAGAAGGGAGAAGGTCTGTGGGAGATAGCGCGCTAAAATAAATTTTAAATCTTTTAAAAACAAAATGTTAGTGAACTACAGCACCCAAGGATGGCGAGCGAGAAAGAGTGGGATTAGGCTTTTCGACAACAGACCAGATTGGGTCCTGTAGCAATTTTTGTAAAACATTTTTAAATTCAGAATATTTATTATTACGGTTTTCATGCGTTAATTTCTGAATTAGCTCTTGCAAGGCGTCGTTTAATTTCTTTTTCAATAAAACAATTGCGGTTGCACATGCCTCTGAATTGTTTTCAGCTGGGGTTAGTTCTTCCGTCTTACAAAATACCTCGATGTCTTCCGCTTCCTTTAGATTCGTTCTTTCCCCTGCCACACCAACCAGCGCCCCCAACCCCCATCCATTAGTCATTCCTGGGTTTTTGTAAGTAGTCATTGCAGCCAAAACAACTTTCTTTACATCATTGAAAGTGATTGGCTTACCCGCTGACAATACGGGTGGTGGTGGCAAAACTTTACTTGCAGCCGCCGAAAAGAAAGAAGAAACACTATTCATGAGACCTAATGCGGGTGATTGAGAGCCAAGCCCAGTATTCGGAGGCCTGTCTAAAATTAAACTTGTACTAGCACTTAATGAAGCATCACTATCTCGTCTTGCACGAGCAGATCCGCTACTACCAGGGGTTTGCGCTCTCATGGGGGGGGAAGATATAACAAGTGGTTTTTCTAAAATAAGACTGGAACTAAGGCCAGAGGATGCACCCGCTCCTTTTTTTTGTAAAAAGCTAGGCGTTTGTGGTTTTACTACAGGCGAAGCTGATCCATCTGATGACTTAGAACTAGGACTAGAACTTAGCGCCGGAATGCTTGGGCTTCTATCGCGAACAGGACTGACATCGGGTGTTTTGGGTGGACTTAAACATTTATCATAAAACATCGCGTAAGCTGTTTTCATCGTATCTAGATGAATTGTTTGACGCAAATAATCTGTTTTTGCTTCCGTCTTCTGCTTAATTTGACTAGCAATAATACGCAGCTCTGTTTTATTATCACTAATCATTCCAAATTTTGTTTCATTTTCTTCTCTTCGTATCTTATCGAAATCTCTAGCTGCTTTTTCCGCCGCGAGTCCTGCCGGATCAGGGATATAATCGTCTGTAATGACACTTGATTGCATTAATTGTTTTGGTTCGTCTACTAAGGAATGTGTTAACTCTTCTTGCTGCACAGCATCGGCAGTCTCGCCACCGGATAGCACTTGTGTAGATTCTTCCAAACTCATATTCATTTCAGTTAAGCATGTGCTTCTTTTTTCAAGTGCTTGTATCTCAGCAGCCAATTTTGCAATTGGCTCAAGATACTTTTTGTTATGCTCTTCAAATTCAAGCAGCATTGCCTGCAACAATCGATCACCGTCTGCTTTTAAAAATTCACCAAATTCAGGAATTCGCACCAAAACATCTTTAAAGCGCTGTATTCTTTCCGCTTGAAATCGTGCCAATGTTTCAACAGCATTCTTACTTTCGAGTTCACGGTCTTTACGGATATGCAACAACCCAATATTGCGATAGATACTCTCGTTTGAAATAATAAATTTCAGTAATGTCGCATACTTGTAGTGCCTATACACTTTAGTTGCAGCTGATTCAAGTGGCGTTACCCCCTGTTCATCTGGTTTAGGTGGCGCTAGTTTATGATAAATGGCACTCGCCTCTTTTGAGAAAGCATTCGCTGCACCCGATGTTGACCGCATAGCTACTGATTGTAGAAATCCGGGTGGTTTTGCTGGCCAATGGTAAGGTTGTGCATCCTCTAAAATAGGGGAATTAACAATATCTCGCTCTGTCACATTATGAGCATTTTTATTTGGCTGGCGAAGCTTTCTTTCCACAAACCACATATCTTTGAGACCGAATAAAATAAGCCATAAAGACATATCAAAATCAATACGCTTACCATCTTTCGACATGTTATTGCGATGCAAGTCATCTTCGCCAAAAATATAACTTGCCGTTAAGCCAATAGCTAAGCCTTTAATAATTCGAAATTTGCGGAAATCATCTTTGGTGACATGATGTTCGGTAAATAATTTATTATAAAAAGTACTGAGCCGTTCTGTATTAGTACAGCGCGCTTCAAAAAGCCGTGCTTCTTCTTCCGTATTGGCTCTAAATCCTGCCGCCAACTCTTTAAGCTCATTGGGAGCAACAATCCCATTGGCTTGCAACCTTTGCTGTCGGGATTGCAAAAATTGTTTCTGCTCGTCAACCTTATCTAATGCAGATTCTATTTCAAGCTCTTTTTGAGCAACATCGGCCTCGATTTCTTCTAGTTCTTTATCAAATTTATCTAAGACTTCAAATAACGTCCCATCATTAAAATTCAGATGATCAAGATTCAAATCTTCTTCTTTTAAGGGCTCTTGCGCAACAGTCTGAAAACAGGGGATTTCATAAGAGACAACACCGACAGTCTCATTGCGATCATTATAAACCGCTTGTGTAATAGGAATTTGCGATGGCGCTAAAAAGCGATAAAATGCAGCAATCGCTGCTTCAATTTCTGAGAGTACAGAACCGATGGTATTTCTTTTTAAATAGACGGATTGTTGCGTCTTTACATCAACCGCTTTTTGAATTTCATGAAAGCTTGTCTTCGGTAACTGCTCACCCATACTAAAATCACAGAGTGGCCTATTCTCTAACGGTAAACTCGGCGCTGGCACAACAACAGGGGGTTGACTTAGATGCGGCTGAGATGATGATGACGCGCTGGCTTGAGCTCGTAACCCAGGACTACGCGCAACGCCGCCTTGACTCGCAGGAGAACGAGCTGGATCTTGTGGGCTGCCTGTAGGTCTGCTGCTGCTCATAATTAATTCCCAGAGGTTCTACCCAATAGTATTAAAGAAAGGTTAAGGAAACCTTATGGGAACCTTAAAAAAAACTTGGTTTTGTTTATAATATAAACATATTGAGCATTTAAATTGCATATTTAGCGAAATATTTTGCGGAAAAAAATATCAGCTAATGGATGGAGAGGGTTTTGATTCTTGTCCGGGATTAAAAAACTGGTAAAGAATTGCATTATTTTTTTGAATCGCTTCAGCCAGTACTCGGCCCTTTTGATCTCTATTTGATTCTAACATCTGCTTATAGGTAAGCTTATCAAAGTCCTTATAATCATCGCGTAATTGAGAAATTACCTGTAGCGCGGGACGAAACTTCCTACCTGTTTTTTGCTCTAACGACTGGATAAGTCGCTGTATTTCATCCAAAATCCCGTGAAAAGAATAGCCATCACGCTCACTTTCCTCTAGTTTTTGACTGTAATCATAGTGCGTTAAAAACGTCTGCGTGACACGCTGATTTACTATCTTAAGCATTCCTTTTAATTGAGCGAACTGCTGCCGCCCAATAATATCTGTTAACTCCACTTCCACAAGAGAGTGATACTTCTCATCATCTTCAACTTTTCGACAGCAGAAAAAAGGCCATCTCATATTAATTTTCCTAAATAAACTAAGTTAAGTATATACTACTTTGAAATTGTCAGACCATGGATCATTATGCTAACAGAACGCTCGAAAGAAAAGGAACTCCTTGATTTAGGATCAGCCTATTACAGTCAAAATGAGTATGCACATTGCCAAAAAATGTTATTTAAGATAAATCAATTACTGGGATTTTTTGGCAATACCTATCGACTGTTAAAAACCTTTCCTGCTAATACATCCGTGCTGGATATCGGCTGCGGCGGTGGATTGTTTATATTACATCTCAGTCAATACTTACCGACTTTTCAATTCATTGGCACGGATATTTCTGCGGATGCCATTACACTTGCACAACAAAATTATCAGGAAAAAAATTCTCACAACAATCTTTCCTTTCAGTTACAACATAGCAATACCTTAACACAAAATGAAAATAGCATGGATGTCATACTGAGTACGCTGGTGTGCCATCACTTAACGGATGATGAACTCATTCACTTTTTGCAGACGACGTTAAAAATCGCACGCAAAGCTGTCATCATCAATGACTTACATCGGCATGGGTTAGCTACTTTTTTTTATCGTCTTATCAGCCCCGTCTTTCGCAACCGATTAATAACGCATGATGGCTTGATTTCAATTCGACGAGGCTTTACTCGCAAAGAATGGCTACTCCTGCTACAAAAAGCCGACATCAAACACTATCAGCTGAAATGGTTTTTTCCGTTTCGCTGGAGACTTGTTTTATGGAAAAAATAATTATTATTGGTGGTGGTGTAGCGGGACTCTCCTGTTTAAATGCATTATTGGATCGAGGTGTTTCTGCATTACTGCTTGAAGCAACCACCATCGGCACACCGAAAATGTGTGGGGAATTTTTAGCGCCACCTGCTCTATCTCAGTTAGCATCTTGGCAAATTCCTGTTGAAAATATTAAACAGGCTCGCTTTTTTGTAAAAAATAAAAATGTAACACTGACTTTCCCCACACCCGCCGGCGCACTAGCAAGAGGCACGCTGGAAAAACAATTAGCTGAACGAGCACGATTATTAGGCGGGAAAATTTTAGAAAATACATCCATTACCAATATCATACCAGCCACATCAAACACACCTTATCTATTTCACCTAGAATCAGGTGAAACACTACAGACTCATACAGCTATTTTTGCCACTGGCAAATTTAACCACGTAACGAATACGACCGCGTTCCGACAATATGCTGGCATTAAATTTCATTTCCCCCATATTATCAACCACGAGACATTGTTGATGTATAGCATGCAAAATGCCTACTTTGGTATCGTGCCTATTTCGAAAACGACTAGCAATTGCACCTGTTTAATTAAATCCACAGCGCTTTGCCACAACTTATCGCCTAAGGATCACTTTCTGCAGCTTATAAAAAGCAATTCCTTCGCCACAGAAACTTTCAAAGCAATTAATATGGATAATCTCACATGGCTCGAAGGCTATGCGCCCGAGTTTGGTTTAAAAAAATTACCCAATTGGCCAAATGCATTGTGGATCGGCGATGCACTGGCGAGCATTTACCCGGCTGTAGGTTATGGGTTTGCGCATAGCGTGGAGAACGCTGTGTTAGCAGCAGAAGCTTATCTCCATAGCTCTACAAAACACTATGCCAAATCCGCCACACAAGCAGTTAAGAAAAAAATACGGACTGGGAAATTGTTACATGAGATTTTACTACATCCAAATTTAGGGATGGTTTTTCTACCGTTGCTGCGCCAGAACCCATGGATAACAAAATTAATCCTGAAAAAAATGGGATACTAAAAGGTGGACACGTCGCAACGCTCCTTTGTCCATCCTACGGGTGAAAAGAAATCGTGTAGGGTGGACAAAGGAGCGTTGCGACGCGTCCACCATTTTAAATAAGTAAATTAATGTAAATAATTTTTCAAAACCTGCATATGATAAGAAGTCGGTGTCACTCGCAAGTTATAATCGCCCCAACCATGGCCTGTACTCCAGATGGTCCAGCCAATAAAGCCATAATCTTTATCTTTCGCCGCATTATCTTGTAAATAATTTACAAATTTAGTTAATGCAATTTGACAACTCGCACTATCACGCCCACCACCAAATTCAGTCACCATCGCTTTTAAATGATTTTTTTGCAAATAATCCGTAAAAGCAGTTAAGTTAAATCCACTATCACCTACGCTCGTTAAATCAGTCTGACACGTATCGTGCGTACCACTATAATTACTATCTAAATATTGATGTGCATTAATAATAATTTTTGATAAATCCGTAATACCCGCTCTTGCAAAATTTTCTCGTGAAAATAACAATGCATTACTATACGAAGCATTACCATCCGTCGATGTCCATGTCGCAGTCCACGAATGCAATCCAGACCAGGCATTTCCTTCAACTAAAATATACCCTTGATAACCTTGTTGTCGTAAGCTTTTGATCACTTGCGCTTGAATGGTAAACACAGCATCGTTAGGCACATCGACTGGCTCATTGACTAAATCTACTAAAATATAATCCATATTGATTTTTGGATCATTTTTCATGAGGGTATATAACTTTGTCCATACATCTTGATAGGTATTCGCATCTAACACCAACGTGCCATCAGGGCATTTACCATCTGCACCACAACCCGAATACTCTTGGCCAAAGATGGAATAGCGCATATACGCATGCAAATCCACTAACGCATTCACATGCGCTGATGTCAGTGTTTCCAGTAATGGTTTTAGATAAGAGAAAAAATAATCTTGATTCAATTCGCCTTTACCGGGTCCTTCTAATTGCAAATATCCCCAACTAATTGGCACTCGCACCGTGTTCATACCGGCTTTGACAAATGCTTGTGTATCTGCCAAATCACTTTGTTTGCCATCCGCATCTTCTGCAGAAAGATTGGGAATAACAAAAGGATCAATGACTTTTCCAAATTCTAACCCTGACAAATTAATCCCAACAAATTGCCAATTGGCATTTTGACTCGGCTCTGCTGATAAGAAATTAAAATTCGTAGCAATCGGTGTATAGCGTATACGGCCAGTAAGATTACCATTGCCATCAATAGTGGGGTCTGTATAGGCGATATGGACACCTTGAGGTGAGCTATAATTCGCAATGGCATTCTTGTGCTGCTCATTCACACTCAAACCCAAATACCCTAAATAAGAATTACTGACATCACAGCCTCCAAAGCGAAGCGTAGCCCCCGCATAATAAGCATTGCCGCTATATTGGTTGGCATCCACTGTTGCACCTGGTTTTAAAGCATAGGTCATTTGACCATTACCGTCTTGAATGCAGACATAAGGCTTAATTTCATGCGTACCTAGCCCTACCCCATTGATATTATTTGTAATATTTGCCGCATAACCCACTGGCATGAAGCCTAAGCTCAACAAAATCGCAATAGAAATCGTTTTAAAACACATATTTTCTCCAATATCAACTGTTTGTGTTTTTTAATTATCCAGTATACACTACCAGGTCAATACCTGTCATTTATACTAGGTTTTGCATGAATATAACGCATTTTTCGACATTGTTAGCGAAGGCTAGCACAACACAGCAAGCTGAAAGTATTCTCAGTGCGTACCTGGCGCCGTTTGGTTTTCGCGCCTTTGCTTTTACTTATTACGCAGGCCATGTTAAATCCGGCAGAAAGCTTCGCTACCATATGGTGTCAGACACACTCCGACCCTGGCATGTCTATTATCTCGAACAAAACTATGCGGATGCAGATCGCACACTCGAAGAAAGCCACCTCATGACATTACCTTTATGGTGGGATGTGAACGAACAACTCGCACAAGCGAAAAATAAACGCGAGCAACGTATTCGACGCGAGTCAATCGAGTTTGGAATTAATAAAGGACTCTCTATTCCAGTACACGGACCACAACATGATTTTGTGAGCCTAACACTGCATCAATTTCGTGGCGAAACTTGCTTAGAAAAATTTTCCTCGCAACAATTTGAATGGCTAGCAGCAACACATATTTATTATCATTGCATTAGAAAAATTCTCAATCTTGATAGTCAGAAATCATCCCCTTATCGCTTAACCAACCGTGAAGAACAATGCTTGCTGTTAACAGCGCAATCATGGCGCGTTGAAACAATTGCAAAAGAATTAAAAATTAGCGCACGCACAGTGAATTTTCATATTCAAAATGCGAATAGAAAGCTGGGGACGCGCAATAAATACCAGGCAAGTCATCGTTATTTTATCGACTTTTAGGCGAGTTGTCTTTTTTTGATAATGAAGCGGCATCAACAACGGGACCTGGGGAAGGCGGCTTATGCAACCCAATAAGATTCAGCGTTGCAACATGCGAATAAGACTCACTATCCAAACTATATCCTTCAACTAAATGCTGCTTTGCTTGAAACAACGTGATGTACTTATTAAGAATCACCCCCAGATGACCCTTGTCACGACCTTCTACCTCTAAATTACAATAGATTACGCGCAACCTGATTAACAAAGGCATATTCGCAATATCAGCTTCTGGGGAAATTAATCCAGATACAGCGCCTTCATCTTGTTGATCGCGCTCACTTGCTGGCCGACATGTATACTCTTTCAAAATAGCATTGATAGCGACATCATTATCACGACTCGCTAATAATTTGTCTAATTTTGATAAATCACTGGCATAGTTGACAGCGGCAACAGCGCCAGATGCTAACAAATCTTTTGGCATATCATCATACTGTTGGCAGCAAAATAGATATTTATCTTTAGAAAATTCACCGAGAATATCAATCACTTTGTTATTACGTAATTCATTTAATAGTACTGCAAACAAATCAAAACGCTTCATAAAGTAACATTCAAGCAAAACTTCCACCCAAAAAACAGCATAATCTCTATTGACTGCCTCATAAGCTTTCGTCGTTTTCAAATCATTATCAACAAGCTTGGCAATATCAGCGGCTTGCACAACAGCAGGCAGTGCTGCCACAAAGTTAAAAACTGCTTCACGAATAGCGTTTTTTTTATAGCTTGCTAGCTGTTCATCAATTAGCTCTCTATATTTACCGCTAGCAATGTCTGTCACAGCGCTCCATACCTGCAACAATTCCTCTCTATTTCTATTAACCCCCGCTCCAACTTGTGTCCACAACGTACCAAACACAAGCTCTATATGCGATCTAACGATTTGTGCCAAAACCGATTTTTCGCGAATTTTCTGTTGGAAGGTACCCCAATCTAGCAAATTAATAATTCGCCACTGCACATATCCATCACTCTCTAATAGTGCCGCGCAAGTCTGTGCGACAATATTTTTAACTAATTTAATTACGCGGTCAGTATCTTCGGCATTTTTAAAAATATAGCGATGCTGAGCACCATCACTCTCTTCTACTTTCATCACGCTACGCAAAGTAGGGCTACCAACAAGCGGAACATCAAGTAACAATTCATGAAATTTTTTTACTTCAGATTCTGTGACGGTTATTCTCAGCGGATTAAATGCGCGGGTGTACTCACCATTTTTTAGTGATGCTTGGGTTTGCTCTTGATATGTTTTTTTAACAGTCTCATCTTTACACGCTTCTGTTAAAAATCTAATTAGGTTATGACGTTGCATATCATCCTCATTCCACACCCATCTATTATAGACCTAAAACAGAGCTTCGCCATGGCAAATGAAGATAATCCCCCTATTTCGTCTCACTATTTATATGCAGCCTACACCATTCACTAAAAGTAAATCCCGGTGTATTCATCATAAAATCTTTTGGTGTTACTGTGTTTAAATTCATTTTTTTATGCATCGCATTATTGTAATCAAATGAGTAGCAAGCTTGCTTATCTTTACTATCCAGCGGCTCTACATACGCTTGCACATGTAGCTTATCTAACTTAGGATCACTCCCATACAGCGCATCAACAATGACAACCGTGAATGACACACCCACAACAGCAACTGACATGCCTAACGGTGCGCGCTTAATATCCGCTACAGGAATTTTGGGAATGACGCCCGCTTTCTCTAGTGCAGGCATCGCGTTTACCGCTTTTTTTTCATCAATAATAATATCTAACTTATCGCCTTTCTGTTCATACGTCACACCGACTGCTGCTAAGTTTTGCAAAAAAGCATCTTGCTTACTGCTTTTTCCACTAACAGCATTATTTTTTTCTGCCGACAGCGCTGTCTGCATGAAACAAATTGACGTTACAAAAACAACTCCAAGACCATTTACTATATTCAATAATGACGATTTAGAAAAAGTATGCATATAACTCCTGATGGCTTTTGTTGTAGTAATATAAAAATATCTTCATCCTAAATAAGGCAATCTAAACCGATACATATCTATACTTTACGGCGCGGCCACTTTTAATAATCTTCATAAAATAGTACAATAAAGAAATCAGAATTTTTAACATAAACAAGATGATATCTTATATTATTGGGGAGGGAAACAGCATGAAAACAATTTTAAAAGCGCTCACGCTTGGCTTTGCAGTTATCGCAATTGCTGCAACACTAAATGGCTGCAATACCGTAAAAGGCTTTGGCCAAGATCTCTCAGCTGGCGGCAATAGCTTGCAAAAGGCTGCTGAAGATCATAACTAATAACACTGGAACAACATAATGAAAAATAACCCATGGAAAGGTAACTTGATGCGCCTCACACTAAGCGCCATACTCTCTGGGTTATCTGTGATACTAACCGCTTGCGCAGAGCCTGATACCTACCTGCCTTCAAGAAGTTATGTTGTCCCCAAAAACGGTAACAATGTTTTGCTAAGCGACTATAGCTATCAACAAACAACCGGCTACACATGCGGACCGGCTGTTATCATGTCATTACTGCATCATTACGGCAAACTCAGTTCAGCTGAAATGAATAGAAACACAGAAGCGCGTATTGCTAGTGAAATGGGAACAAACGGTAATGGCACGGATCAAATGCACATGGTTGATTGGCTACAAAAACACGGCTTTAGCGTGGATTATGGCCAAAATATTAGTCTCGATACGATTATGGATAATCTACATCGCCACGTACCAACCATTATTATCTGGAATGACTGGTCAGGTCATGCCATGATGGTCGTGGGTTACCATCAACAAGGATCATCACCTGATAATGAGAAAGATATGCTACTTTTCATCGATCCGAGCTCAAGCAGTAATATCATTAACAATAACAAAACAACTTATGGGATTGATGCGCTAACTCCCAACCAACTGACATTTAACCAATTCAATGCCCGCTATTTTTTTAATCCCAGCCATACCGCTGTGGGCATGTATATTGTAGCGGTGCCGCAATAATGCTGGAAATGACGCCGACAATCTCATTGCACGACGCTGAATTGCAATTTTCTTTCATTCGCTCACCGGGACCTGGCGGTCAAAATGTCAATAAAGTCGCTACCGCGGTTGTATTACGTTTTAATGTGCAGGCTTCACCGTCATTGCCGGAGGATTTTCGTGCGCGCCTACTGAATATTTTAAATAATAAATTAACGACTCAAGGTGATTTAATTATCAAAGCTAGCCGATTTCGCACCCAAGAACGCAATAAACAAGATGCGATTGAACGGCTACGAGAATTGTTTCAACGTGCCGCTATTAAACCCAAAAAACGTAAAAAAACCAAACCCACTTTTACCTCAACACAACGTCGTCTTGATAGCAAAAAACTGCATGCTAAAACTAAGTCACTACGACAAAATAAACCTCATCATGACTAGTATCTCAATATGATTCAAAAAGTAGATTGTATTATCATTGGCGCGGGCGCTGCTGGCTTGATGTGTGCGATCGAAGCGGGCAAACGTGGACGTCATGTCATTGTTCTTGATCATACGAACAAACCCGGCAAGAAAATTTTAATGTCTGGTGGCGGGCGCTGCAACTTTACCAATTACCACATTCATCCGGATCGTTATATTTCGCATAATCCACATTTTTGCAAATCAGCATTGAGTCGATACACACAATGGGACTTTATCGAGCTTGTTAAAAAGCATCATATTCCATTTCATGAAAAAACACTCGGTCAATTATTTTGTGATAACAAATCAAAAGATATTCTCGATATGCTACTCATCGAATGCGAACAAGTGAGTGCCGATATTCGCATGAATGCCCATATCGAAAAAATTGAAAAAATCCACGATTATCATTTTAAAATTCACAGCACGCGGGGCGATTTTCATTGCGAATCTCTCATTATAGCCAGTGGTGGATTATCCATACCGACGATGGGTGCCAGCCCTTTCGCTTACAAAATCGCGGAACAATTTAGTATTCTCTTATGGCCGACTCGGGCAGCACTCGTCCCTTTCACCCTACACCAACAGGATAAAGACAAATTTGCCGAACTTTCTGGCGTATCAATTGATTGCCTAGTCAGTAACAATGAAATTGATTTTCGTGAAAATTTATTATTTACGCACCGCGGCTTGAGCGGACCAGCCATTTTACAAATGTCATCTTACTGGCAACCCGGCGAAGAAATTGTTATAAATATGCTACCAGAAAAAAATATATTTGATTTTTTGCAGGCGCAAAAAAAATTATCTTCACAAAAACAACTCAACACCCTCTTATCAGAACTACTACCCAAACGTGTTGTCGATATTTTTCTGGATCCCCTTCTCGCAACGGCTAAGCTACCCACGATTGCGCAACAGGATTTAGAGCGAGTCGCAGAAACAATAAATACTTGGCGCATCAAACCAAACGGCACGGAAGGCTATCGCACAGCCGAAGTCACCTTAGGCGGTATCGATTGCGATGCACTCTCATCCAAAACCATGATGGTAAACAACGTGCCTGGCTTGTATTTTATTGGCGAGGCAGTTGATGTCACTGGGTGGTTGGGTGGCTATAACTTTCAGTGGGCGTGGTCTTCAGGATGGGCGGCTGGGCAAGTTGTTTAACGCTTGTCATGCCTACACAAGTACCATTTAAGAGTCCCTCCCTTTGAAAAAGGGGTTCTTCCGACAATTGTGTGGGTAATCCGCTAAGCTCTCTCACCTAGCCATTATTAATTCCCCTTTGGCTATGATCGGCGGCGCTGCTGCACAAATATACACTATTAAATCAATAAGTTACAAGCTATTTACTGTAGAGATAGTGCTCAACATATCCAGTATAAAGTTGCGCATATATTGTTCGATATGATATCATAGCGCATCAAATAAATTCTCATGCAAGAGGTTAATGATGTCATCTGTTCGCCACGAACCGGAAAACACACAACAAGAAGAAAGACCTGATTTGATTATTCCCATCAACAATGAGCGCAATCAGGGGTATCTCAGTTGGAACATCAACACATTAACATCGAATGCACGCTATAGATACACACAAGCTCAAGCCTTAGGAATTGCCTTCAAGTTCATCTATAGGTCGAAAGATGCTGCAATCTTAAGTCGTGTTAATCGTCACTTGAATACACTCTTTCAGCAAAACTTGGATCGTGTCAAACCTTGTCATGAAATAAGAAAACATGTTTTTTATGCTGGCCAATTGAAAGAATTAGAAGTTTATATAAGAAAAAATCCTGCGGTTTTATTAGAAACGTTTAACATTAATGATATGCAATGCACCCTAGTTGAATTAGCGGTCATAGGATTAGATCAAACCATCAGAGATAGTAACGGCGCCATCCTGAGTGAAGGTATAGCAGAAAAATTATTGCAACTACACGAAGAGCTGGAAAGACAACAAGTACTACCACCAGGCAGCCACAGCCAAGCTTTGGAAAAAGCGAATCGTGCAAGCCTACATGAAACAGCAGAAAAAAGAGCAATACGCGAAACTAATAACGTCGCCGCTTTGGAACAACTTTTTGATGCATTTATAGGAAGTCCTAATGATACCCAACAAGTAAAAAGCCAAAAAATCACAACTGCGGTAGATACTTTTAAAGGATTTGTGAAAAACCTGAAGCAGCAGATGACCACTAACAGCATCATGACAACTAACAAATATCATGTGAATTTAATCCACTTAGTTGCTTCTGCATTTCATGCATTATCTAGAAGAGGTGGATCATTAGAGGGTCATTGGTATGGGGCACTAGGTGATCGATTTTGCTTCGAAGCCAT
>JABDGK010000019.1 GCA_013286085.1 Gammaproteobacteria bacterium
ATACCAAAAATCACCAAAAACACTGGCCCGCATGCAAATCGTTATGTGGAAAATACAAGATCTCGAGAAAAAAGCAAAAGGATTGCAGTTTAGCCTGCGTCATTTCTCTTATATTAAAAAGACCCCCTATGCTCCTCGCATTATTCGATTTAGCAGAGTGCCTAGAAAGGAAAAAACATTTCATGAATCGATTGATAACTTGAATTGGCAAATAGAATTACTTCAGTGCGAACTTGAAACACTAATCAAATTTGGTGCGTGAGGTGAATAATGAGTAGAAAAGCAAAAAATGATTCTGACTTTATGAATTATGTAGAGCGCCGACTAGATCACTGGGCAAAGTGGTTTATACAGGGAAGTGAATCTAACTTAGGTTATCATTCAGAAACATTGCTTCATACCATGATAACCGTTGGTATTGTCTCAAAAGGAACGGGGCATCAAATACTACCATGTGATGAAGCAGCAGAAGAAATTGAAAAGCTAGTAAATGAAATGTCTACTCAGTCAGAAGAAAACAAAAAAATGGCTTTTGCATTACGCATTAAATACTGTAGCAAGAAAAAATCGAAAGAGTATTCATATGACATTGGATTAGGAGCATCACAATTTAGTGTTTATGTTTTAATGGCAAAACAATGGTTAGTTGGAAGATTAAGTGGAGAAAATCAATTTTTTTAAAATCAAAATGTCTATGTCGTAAATTTTCTATTGACTTTTACCGGTAAAAATTGTTATAATATGCGTATGATGTAATTTCTACACCCAAAACCCGCCGACAAAGCGGGTTTTTTATTTTCAGCCCTCTAAAAATCCTTTCTTTTTCTCAGTAATTAAAATTAATTCGGAGTGTTTCAAACATGAAGCGCAGAATCATACCTATGATTCTGCTAGGCATTCTATTCTCTAAAAATTGCTTAGCAGATTACAACGTAACACAAGTAAGCCGTTATCAAACAATTGAAAATAAACCACAATACTCACAAATCTTTTTGTTAGTACAACGTATTCATGTGCGCTTTCCACAGAATGTGCAGTCAGTTAGTGACGCTATGAATTATCTGTTGCAATTTAGCGGATACAGCTTGGCGCCCACCAATGAAAGAAGTGATTCACTAAAAATCACCCTAAGAAAGCCATTACCTATTATCGATCGAGAGTTAGGCCCCGTTACATTGCGTGATGGACTACTTACTTTAGTAGGGCCTGCATTTGATATTACGCATAATCCTATTCATCGCACTGTTAACTTTACTGTAAAACCCGAATATCAAAAGTACATTAATTTTAAATCACAAAAGCGAGGTCACGCATGAGAGATTTATTTCATTTCTACAAAAACAAACCAGAGTGGATGCAAGAATGCTGCGACCAATTACGCATCTTTTTCCAAGAAAATAAGATGTTTTCGCTCTTCATATCTTATTTAATTTTCACAACATTTCTTTTGTTCTTGGAAAATCATAGAGAAACCAGCATGAATGCATTACAAGCCAAACACGACACTACAATTCTTCGCGAATTAAAAAATATCAATACAGCATTACAAGTAGTTGAAAATAATCCAAATAACACCAAACAACAGCAAGATATTTTACAAGGGTTAGAAAAAAATATTCTTAATGTTCAAAAGTCAATGGCCGACTTTGCCAAAACTAGAGATATAGAAAATATCGCTTTAGAAATCAGCTCAGCTAAAGATGAAATTGGTACACAACTTCATGATATCAAAAAAACAATATCAGAAAATTCAAATAGCAAAGAATATTTAGATGCAAGCACCCTACCCTTTCATATCATCTCAGTCGATGTTATTTCCGGACAACCATATGTATCTGTGCAGTATGCAAATCATGTATCACCACTTTCAATAGGTGATGAATTAGCTGGCTGGCGTGTGATCAGTGCTGATTATGAATCAACAGTCTCTGAATTTGTTAATGATAAAAATCAACATATTAAAGTTAGCCTACAGGGAATAGCGACATGATCAAAAAAATTATTCTGATCTTAGCACTTACTTCCAATTGCGCCTTTGCAGCTGATGGTGTTGAAAATACAAAGACACAAAATACTGTTACTCAGAACACTGAAATCAACAAGCCTCCTGCTGGAATAGCAAAAGATTGGGACTTAAATGAAACGGAATGGAACCAATATTTAAACCTGATGCACGGACCAAGTGGACACTATTATGCAAATTTATCACCGCCTGAAATTCTGGGAATCAAAGCCGAAACAAATGAAGAGTTACGACACTATGCTGAAATTGCTGCGAAACTTGAACATGATAAATTGGAACGAGAATTACGATTCAATACAGCATTCCATGAGGCAGCGGCGCGATTATATTCAGCAGAACCATTAATTAAACCTTTTGATTACACACCGTTCACACCCATCCCGAAAGCCTAATTGAGAGCCATGCATGCAACAACATAAGACACCTCATCAACCAACACAGAAGGCTAAGCACCCAACCTTGTTAGGTACAATATTTTTTACCGTATTTAACTTAATATTGCTAAGCCTTGTTGCATGGTTTTTGTTGGAAGCATGGTTTCTCATTATTAATGGTAGTAACGGCGAATATTTCACAGAACGCATTATAAAAAATAATTTAAGCATTATTCAAAATAATCACTGTATCTCCATTGCTTTTGCTAAGTTACAAAACATTAAATCTGTTGTCTATGCCATAAATAATGGACATATTGGCGGAAATATCATAAATATTTTTCTGAATGTTATTGAAATTATATTCACTCGTATTTGTATATTCGTTGAGTGGATACCACTTATGATGTTAATGCTATTCGTGTTGGCTATTGATGGCCTAGTATTACGTGATAAAAGAAAATTCCAAGGAGCAAGAGAAAGCACCTTTGTCTTTCACCGACTAAAACCTATAGCAAAGCTATTCTTTTTTACACTGTTTCTAATTTATATGGCATCACCATTTTCTATATCACCGCTTTTATTCTTATTTCCTATGACTTTCGTTTCAAGCTTATTTGTATCGCTCACGATTAAAAACTTTAAAAAATATCTATGAGGCTATTATGCAAATCAAACTAACGCCATTTATTGCTATGTGGATATGCTTCTTTTCTATGAAAGTTACCGCTGATGAAGCTCATGAAAAGCTGTATCTCACACAAATCATAAATCAATTAGATGCTGTCAAACCATTAATTACCGCCGCTAACCATGAACAGGATAAAAATTTGCGAATCACCTTTCATTACACAGCTTATCGTGATGCAAATGGAACTTTTCACCATGGTTTACTGGAAGATATCAATGAAATTCAAAAAGGTATTCAAGAAAAGCTAAATCAAACTACTCATGAACCACGTCATTTTAAAGAAATCAAAGGTGATTACGTAGAAGCAAATAATATAACTTCCAATCTTTTCACAAATTTGGCGGAGAGAAATCATGTTAAATGACGGTGCATTACAAGCTTTTTCCAATGCAGCCGGCATTTCTGCTGACACACTCAGTATCTTTATTCGTACTAGTTTAATCGGTGGATTTTTTCTCTGGTCTGCTTGGTGTGCCTTAGAGTTATTTAAGCATTATAAAAGCCAGCAAGATAGCAACATTGCTCATCTTATCAGTAAATACGTTCAATTATTTTTCTTAGTCTCTGTTGTTATTGCACTCGTTTTTATACCATAAGGAATCAACCATGTATTTATCATTCAGTAAAACTAAACAAATCATTATTACAACTTGTTTATATTGGTTCGCAACGCTTGCTCATGCTGATCTTCCTAGACCACCCTCACAGCTAAATATAAAAGATGGTAACTATGCCAGCGGCCTTATTTCCTATGGACTAACCATTATGGGATATGGTTGCTACTTATTAGCAGGACTTGCATTTCTATTTGTAGGTTATGAAATGATTTCGGCTTATCAAGAAGCCAAAAAACTCGAAAAGCTAAGTCATTTCTTCACCTGGGCATTAGTTGGTGTATTTACATTAGCAATTTGTCTCGGTCTCTTGTACGCCGGCAATACATTAATCACTGATGCTCCAAAACCATGAGTGATTTTCTCTATGCTAAATAACATTAATCATAAGATGCCTATTTACAAAGATTGCACTTTAGGAGAAGTCGTAGCCATTGCTGCGGCTTCTCTTATTGGCTTAACACTTATTTTCTCATTGCTCACTAAAATATGCTTCGGTTATGTCTGGCCAGGCTATTTGATCGCAAGCGCCTTATTTTTCTTCGTAACTAAATTACTATTAAGCAAACTGCAAAAATTAAAATACGGTAAACCTTATGGTTACTATCAACATCTTCTTATTAAAAAATTATCAACTTCTGGGTTAATACAATCTAATTTCATCACCCGATTAGGCCGTTGGTCAGTGCGGAGATTTTTAAAATGAGCGAAAAAATAATGCGTGGATGGATCATGTCAGCCTGGAAAAAAGAAGATGCTGACCGCCAAATCATTACATTGCAAAAACGATTTATTGGTATTTTGTGTATATTAAGTGTCGCATTTTTTATCGGCTGGATATCAGCACCCTCTCGACTGACTTTATTTATTCCACCGGACATTCAAAATGGCGCGACAATAAAAGCTGGAAGTATTCCAGACCCCTTAATTTATAGCTTCGCATATGAAGTCTGGCAAGAAATCAATTATTGGCCAGGAGAAACGGGTGATGATTATCAAAAAAATATTCAAATCTACTGGTCTTATCTTACTCCTAAATTTAAAGCTGAATTATTAGAAGACTATAACGACTTAAAAACCACTGGTCAGATACAGCGAATTCGTTATTTACAAGGATTAAGTGGGGCTGCTTATGATTCTATTAACGTAAAAAAACTCAGCAATGATACCTGGGAGGTTGATCTTAAAATGCGTCTTACTGAGTTTAAAAATAATCAAGCTGTAAAAGACGTAGAAATTATTTACCCCATTAAAGTCACACGCATCAATACATCTGCTCAGAATAATCCTTATGGACTGGCACTAGCAGGATTTGTATCAGAACCCCAACGTCAAAAAACTTATATTTAAAATTGGAGAAAATAGACATGAAATACTTACTCAGTATCATGCTATTGCTTTGCCTAAATATAACGGCTCAAGCAGATAGTCTTAGCAGCTTAACGTTAACAGATGCAGAGATGCAAAAGCTTAAAAAATATTTCCCTGATGAAGATACCAACCGTTTAACTTGGCAAGGCGATCCTCTTACCGTCGCCTTGCCTATAAATAAAGAAAAACGATTGATCTTTCCAAATTCAATTAGTGTCGATGTTAAAGGTGCATTAGCATCTGATCAATTGCGTATTTTAAATAATGATCATTCACTTTATCTAACCGCACTAAAATCATTTTCCACGACAAGAATCTATGTCACTTTGAAAGATAATGGTGAAGTTGTCATGTTGGACTTATCACCTAGCGAAACAGCTTCAAGTAGCACACAACAGATAGATATTAAACAGAAAAATAGTGCTGCTACTGACAAGTCTGTTACAACTAGTATTAGCCAATCGGCTATTTCGTTAACAAGCGACAGTAATGCTAATGAAAATGTGGGATTTGTTGAATTAATTCGTTTTGCATGGCAACAACTCTATGCGCCAGATCGATTGATGCAAAAATCGAATTTTAGTCGCGCCCCTATGCACACAGAAAAATTTGTTTCTGATTTGATATATGGAGACAAAGTCATTGCGTATCCACAAGGTTCATGGATATCAGACAATCATTATGTAACCGCCGTTTACTTACGTAACAAGTATCAACATCAAACATACATCAATTTACAAAAAGACTTATGTGGCGACTGGCAAGCAACAGCAATCTATCCAACCACATATTTAGCTGCGTATGGCGATAAACGAGGCGATTCCACTATGCTGTTTTTAGTATCCAACCGTCCATTTGGTGATTCCATGGGGGTATGTCATGGCCATGCATAATACAAATAGTTTACTAAAATATGTTGCGATACCTGTTTTGTTACTTATTGTGATTTATATTGTTTCTTCTTTCCTACATAAAGAACCAATAAAAACCCCATCCACGGTAATTCCAAAAGAAAAACCTATAAAAAATCAAGCTTCGAATGATAGTGCATCAGAATCACTAGATACATTAACTGCAGAACTGTCGAAAACCAAACAACAAATTATGGAAGTATCAAAAGACAATGAAATATATAAAAAGAAAAATGAAGAGCTGCTAAACCAATCTATCTCACAAAAGACCGATGGAAATAGCAAAATCAATCAAGAAATTGAGAATCTTAAAAATCAACTTGAAAATGTTATGAAGAAAAGCACTGATGAAAATCCAGTTCCAACGACACAAGCAATTACCATAGTTGATGATTTATCCCTAGCACCAAAAGAGCATTCAATGATGAATTTTCTTAATTCCCATTCGAGTGACTTACCCAATTTAAAACAGAAAGAACATGACAAAGAACAAGTTATTCCTTATTACACTATTCCTGCGAACGGAACCTCTGTTAAAGATAAATTGATGACGGCTTTGGTGGGTCGCATCCCAGTAAAAGGTGTCGTTACCGACCCCTATCCATTTAAGATTGTTATTTCAGACGACAACCTCGCTGCTAATGGATTACGAGTTCCACACTTATTGCAAATGATAGTGAGTGGTTATTGCGAAGGTGATCTTAACCTTGTCAGTGTCCGCGGATGGGTGACTTCTCTTACCTTTGTTTTTGATGACGGCACGATTTCATCTACCACATCTAATGACAATGATATAGGCAACTACACTAAAGCAAATAGTCTGGGATATTTATCAGATAAATTTGGCAACCCCTTTATAAGAGGAAAACTCATTACCAATGCACCTGCCTACCTTTCAGGTGGAGTTGCTATCGATGCCGGTGTGGGTGCCGCCAATGCTTATTCACAGTCACAAACAACCAGCTCTAACTCACTATTAGGCTCAAATTCAACAGTAACAGGTTCACAAGGAAAATTTGTGGCTGGCCAAGCCATGTCAAGCGCGGCTAATGGTTTACAACAATGGTGGCATGATCGTGCAGAGCAATCATTTGATGCAGTCTATGTTGCTCCCGCTGATGAGAAAGGAAATTTCACTGAAATAGCAGTGAACTTTGCGAAGGAGATTCACATTGATTATGATCCCCAAGGGAGGAAATTAAATTATAGTCACAATAATACTTACACTAACAAAGAGTTAGATTGACCTCTTTAAATATTATTCTGTAAGTATAACTACAAATTCATAATCACTAGGGGGATTTTCCCCATTACCTTGATTCTTTTCAACGAATAAAATGTGCGTTTACAAAACCACTTTAAATCATATTCACAAGAGGGGTACTTATGTCTAGCGGTAGAGTTTACAATCATTCTGGAGTTCATTCAGCTAATTTTGATAATATTGATCCTTATTCAACTGTAAATATTGGCGGTGTTGGCACTGTAAATATTATGGGAACAATTGGCAAGGGCACAACTGTTATCAAACAAGGTGTGGGTGAACTAAATATAGTGGGTACTGTTGAAGAAAGCGTCATATTTAAAATTGGCGGCGTAGGCGATGTTAATTTTCGCAAACGGCCACCTCAAAGCGTTATTGATCAAATTGAAAAGCAAGGAGTTGGTGATATTTTAATACCTGGGGGTTGGAAAAAAGAAAAAGATGTGGACAGCGATGCTGAAGCAAATAGGACTATCTATTCAGACTTTAGTATTATGAATATAAATGGTCTTATACATGTAACTCAAAATGGGATAAAAAAAATCTACAAAGGTAATTGTGCTCAGCAAAATGGACGTCAATTATTTATTGATGGAAAACTGGTTGACGATTCAGATGCTATTGAAATTAAAGAAGCTTCTAAAAAAGAATCTAATTCACCTACCTCTTCTCCTCAGGTAGAACTATTAGCATCTTCTTTCTCTAATATGTTTAGGGGATCTAATATTGTAGCGATGGGAATTGCACCTGGCGCGCAGGTTGGGCAAGTTAGCAATGTAAGTGTTAGTGCATTTGAGATTACTCGATACGGGAAATAAAAAAGTCAAATAAGCATAACTACATATATAACAGTTCAATGGAGGCTTTCGCCTCCTTTTTTTTTAAAAAATTTTCCTCGCAAAAAAATCGAAAAAATCATCACCTTCATTTAACCAAATTTATCTTATAAAGAGAAAATTTATGCGCATAATGGCAATTATTATATTGACTGTAAGTTTTATTAATATCACTGCTTGCAGCAGCATGTCAGGCAATGTTGTTCCTGAAAAAGGACCAACCATGGAAGATGTTTATGACAGCATGGAAGCTACAAAACCGGTACAGCATCATCTAAATAAGAAATATATGGCACACCTTCAAACGACATCCAATACATTTTATAAAATACCGAATCCTGAATTAAAGATGTATGTTTATCCCCATTTAGCGGGCAAAGATGAAGTACCGATTCCAGGTTACAACACGGTTTTTAATGCTTATACACAAGATCATTATGCCTTACCTAATGAACTATGAGGTCTATTATGCTACACACAAAATCTTCTATAAATAAATATGATATTAAAAATTCTTATCAATCACTACCATCCTTTATTGAGTATTTACCTTGGCGCGATTACAACGAAAAACACAAGTGCTTTCTTTTAGAAGACAACACCAGTTTAGGGGTATGTTTTAAAATAAAACCTATTCCATGCGAGGCAAGACCACAAACCATGTTAGATGAAATTGCATCAGCTATTTCAGAAGCAATGAAAAATGCAATCCCACGTGAAAAAAATCATCCCTGGGTATTACAAGTCTATGCTAAAAAGGATTCTGACTTATCCTCTGTCTATCAAAATATTCATGATAGTTTTACCAAAGAAAGATTAAAGACGCCATTAACAGCTGATTTTCTAGCTAACATAAAAGAACATTTAGATTATGTTAGTCAATCAGATGGTATTTTTCATGACTCACAAGTTACCAATTTAAAGTTTCGTGGTGAGATATTACATGTATATGTTGTTTTATACAGACGCTATCCTCAAGATGGAAATGATATCTACGATGAACGCCACTCTCGTTTAGAAGAAATATTACGCGTTTCACGTAAACTATCCGATCAGCTTAGATCTTGTGGAATGGGTGTAAAACGATTGAATGGCAAAGATTTCTATGACTGGATGGTAAAATGGTTTAACCCCCAAAATAAATTAGTTGATGAAGTTTCATATCCAAGTGAAAAAGAAAAATCATTAACATTTGATTTGTCAGAGCAGCTATTTTATAGCGCACCTCAATCTTTTAAAGATGGGTGGCTATTTGATGGTATGCCACATAAAGTCATGACCATCCAGAGTATGACTACTAATCCTGAAGTAGGCCATGTTTCTGCAGAACGAAAGCGACTTACTGATGATAAAATTTTTAATTTGATGGATCACCTACCAGAAGGTAGTGTTTTTACAATGACGATTGTTCTACAGACCCCTGGTGAGGTCGATACTCATTTAAAAGTCATTCAGGGTTCTGCTGTAGGAAGCCATGCTCAAGCCATTAAGGTTAAAGAAGAAATTGCGACTGCTGAACGCTTGATTGCCAATGGAGATTTATTACTACCCGTTATTATGAATCTTTATTTACGTGGCGAGTCCGAATCTGATCTACGCTCCAAAGAAGCGCAAGCCGAAGTACTACTTAATAGTAATGGTTTTAAAGTCATTACTGATGATGAATTATTTCCTGTTGATGCATACTTACGGTATTTACCTATGTGCTATGACTTTTTGTTCGATAAGAAGAATCTATATCGTTCACGATATTTTTTATTAACAGACATAGCAAAATTGTTACCTTTTTATGGCCGTAGCCGTGGCACAGAGAACCCTGGATTAATTTGTTTTAATCGTGGCGGCGAACCTTGGTTTTATGACTTTATGAAAGATAAAACCAAAAATTCACACTTCTTATTAATCGGAGAAAGTGGTACCGGTAAATCCAATTTACTCTGTTTTATTATAACGTATTTACTTGCAAAATATTTGCCTCGCATGTTTATTATTGATGTCGGTGGATCTTTTGATTTATTGGGTGAATATTGTAAATCACTTGGGTTAACAGTAAATAAAATTAAAATTGACCCTAAAAAGCCGGTGTCGCTGAATCCATTTGCTGATGGGTTACGTATCATTGATCAAATTGAATCAATTCAGACAAAAAATCGTGAACAGTACTTACATGAAACATGTGAGAAGGTCTTCAATACTTCTTCGGATGATGAGGATCGCGATATTTTAGGTGATATGGTCTTATCTGCATTGATCATGATAACGGGGGGCGAGAAACGCGAAGAAGAAGCTATTCGACGCAGTGATCGTATGCTCATCATGGATGCTATTATTGATGCCGCTTATTTTGTTCGCGACTCAGGTCGAAATCAAATGACTGCCTCCGATATTATTGATGCTTTCGACCGGTTAACCACCACCTTTGATCCACAGCGAGATGCGGACAAAATTAAACGCGCAAGAGAAATGGCCGATAGTATGCGCTATTTCACAAAAGACCCCATGGCAAGTCAGTTCTTTAATAGCCTTGGAAACCCATGGATAGATGCTGATTTAACGATTGTGGATTTCGGATTATTTGCACGTGAAGGCTATGAAGCACATCGCTCTATTGCATTTTCAGGATGCCTTAACCACATCCAAACATTGGCTGAAGCAAATCAAACTAGCAATCGCGCGATTTATACCATCATTGATGAAAATCATATTTTCACGTCGATTCCATTACTAGCAAACATCCAAACTCGTGTTGCGAAAACGGGTCGTAAGCTAGGATTATGGCTAGGTGTAGCAACACAGAATATGAAAGATTTCCCTGATGGCGCACGTCGCATGCTAGCCCAATTGGAACATTGGATCTGCCTTCACATTCCTCCGGATGAAATCAAACAGATTGAGGATTTCCGGATTTTAACCCCGGAACAACGATCAATTCTTTCATCAACTCGGAAAGAAAAAGGCAAATTTACAGAAGGCGTTATTTTAAGTTCTTTAGTCAATTCATTATTTCGGAATGTTCCACCGCGTCTTTATCTTGCATTAGCTGCCACAGAACAAGACGAAAAAAATCAACGATTCCGTTTGATGGAAGACTATGGCTGCTCTGAAATAGATGCTGTCAGAATAACTGCGCAAGAAATGATGCAATCCAAATATGAGAGGTCTTATGATTAAAAAACTATTGATTTGCTTGAGTCTCCTGTTTGGCACAGGAGTCCAAGCAAGCAATAGTACTATTCATTCTGCAACGATTATTAAAGACACGCTAGCAGCAATGCCGAATTGTTCCCACTATCGTATCCCTATTCATTATTGTTTATGGATATCTGAATGGGGTGAAGTCAACACAACCCCTGTTCTCGATCATTATCTACCTGATTTAGTGGTGATCGTATTTAGAAAACCGCATGACAATCCATGGCTTGAAATAAATAAGATTGTAGATGGTATTGGACAACCGATCCAAAAAGAGATTGTGCATGGTATCACTGAATTTGATGTAGGTAACGGTAATCACACTTTAATCGATACACACGAACAAAATATCATCTTTAAAGAAGCCGATGTGATTGGAAATCCAGCTCTGGCAGTGATTCCATCACATGGCTTGTTGCCGAGTACATCTACTCCATGGAAACCTTATTTCCAATCGATGACAGATAGTGTGGCATGGCGTGGATTGCCTCCAGTTGCATTGCCAGAGGAAGGTATGGCATTAGGTTTAAATATCATGCACCACATTGGTGGTGGATTAACAAATTGGGGAGGAGTTTATCCGCATGAAGGAAAAATTATAAATGACAACGATGCTAAAGCTTCTGCTGTTATTGCATTTCGTGCAGCAGACGTTTTAACTAATTCTAAAGCTATTACCCACATACATCAGTCACTTTCTACTGAATGTGGACAACATTGCAATGCTGCCCCAATACAAGAAAACAGCAAAGAAACGTATTTTCAAATGATTTACCCAATTACACAAAATGATTGTCAAGTTTTAGGTAACAACGATTCCTATACGCCAGCTATGTTAAATCCAGACGGGTCTTATGTTTGGGTTATTTGGCGACATTATGAAGGTTGTGCCGATGGCGACGGTGAATATCTCGGGAGAATATAATGCGTAAGTTATTATTAGCAATCTTAATGACATCCAGCTTATCCGTATATGCGTCCAACATTATTCCCATTGGCAATGGGAATAATAAATTCTATTATCAAATTGGTGGTAGTAATGATTTTGCCTACCCTCCCGTGTCCGACACAAAAAGCACAATTTTAAAAACTAATACTAATCTAGGAATTGGTTTTAGTTGTGGTGCTTATAATCCTGCACTTTCTATTACAAATAGCATTAACGACCTCAAAGATAGTGCAGACAATCTTGAACAAAATGTAATTGCTAGCGCCACCGGCAGCTTGGTGCAGCTTCCCATGTATTTTTTAGCCCAAGCCAACCCTACAGCGTACAATTTATTAAATAACACATTACTTTCTGCGCACAATCAATTAAGTATTTCTACCAAGTCATGTGAAACCGTTAAAAACCAAATAGCAAAAGGACAAAATCCTTACCAAGACTGGGGAACCATTTCATTAAATGATGATTGGAAAAAGCATTTAACATTCGCTTCTTCTGGTAATGAAGATATTAATCAATCGAAAAAAGAAATTGACAAACATAGTGGTGAAAACGGTGTACCTTGGGTACAAGGAAAATCAGATTGGGATGGTAGTCAACACGCAGGTGGCAAATCTCAGCCACCTATCCATGTAATTGCTGATACTGTTAAATCAGGCTATAACTCCCTACTCAATCGCGACTTAAATAGCGATGCAGATGCACCGGATAATCCTGAAAACAATCAATTAAAACAGTTTTTCCCAACCCCAAAATCAGCTAGTGACTGGATCACAAATGTATTAGGTGATCAAGTCATTACAACATGTAATGACGATAGCTGTAAGACTCAGCAAAGCAACTTAGTCGGCCATGGGTTATTGCCTTGGGTTACATCCTGCCAAGCCAATAAGGATGATTGTAGCGATAGCATTAGAGATAGCTTAAGCAATCTGGTTACTGGCAATACGGAAATTAACAAAGCAAATCTTAACAAGGTTTCTGCAGATGGAATTGCCATTAGTCCAGATATTATTAACTCAATACATCTGATGGATGTCACACAACAAAAAATCATTATCAACAAATTATCGCAAGAAATTTCAATGCAGCGAACGATGGATAAGGCATTCATTGCTCGTAATATTTTATCTACAGGCGCACAAGTACCGGTGATTTCTTCAAATCATCCTGCGCAGGTCATCATTGGTACAGCTTTAACAAATTTAGATAATGATATTAAAGCACTATCTTTTGAAAGACAGATGCGGCAACAAGCTATGTCAAATACGCTTTCGGAGACTTTAAAATTTTCTAATCAGCAACAACAAGATGCTGTACGTATAAACGCCTCGTCAACATCTTCGTCTCTGATGGAAAACGGTGCTATACCAAAGGAGTAATAAAATGAGTATAGGTGTGCAATCTTTTCCTGAACTTTATACGATGTTAATGGGTTGGGACTTATATGATAAGTTATGGGATTTATTAACCCAAACAGGTCTTGCTTTTCTGCCATTCATTGGAATGGTTTTGCGTAATGTCACGCAGTCTTACCTTGCTCATCGTGATACAGGACCGATTGCACTTCGCACTATGGAAGTAAATCTTATTGTAACATTGCTACTAGTGGTATTTGCAGCTTCGCCTTGTATTCCAGTGAGTGCACGAGCATTATCATATTCACCTATGTGTGGCGCGAGCCAAGGAGTAATATTTCATCCAGGTGATACTGGCACAACGTATGATAAAGCATTTTCTGTGCCAGAAAATAATGTCACCGTCCCTCTTTGGTGGTATACAGTTATTTCTGTTTCGGAAGGAATGACAAACGCAGCCAATACAATGGTTGGCTGCGTACCAAACTTGAGAAAGATGGTTACACAAGTCGATATGGCACAGGTTTCTGATCCTGAAGTAAAAAAAGAGCTACAAGATTTTGAAACCATGTGCTACATGCCTGCTCGTACCCAATTTAATTTAGATAAACAAAATAACAATATTACTAATTTGGATCGTATTGACGATAACGTTAAAGAATATGGCGTTGAAGATACCGAATGGTTAGGGTCGCACGGTTTTACGAATGTTTATTATAAAAATCTAAAAGCAACCCATCCCATACCTGGATTTCCATACGATTCGAGTGAAGATATCAATGCAGACACCAATAAGACGCCGCCCACTGTTGGAACACCTTCATGTTATGAATGGTGGAACGATAGTCAAAATGGTTTAAAAAATCGTGTCTATCAAGTTATGCCGAAATCATTTGCGGATGAATTTAAAAGTTATCTGCATGATGTCAAAACACACGATGACGTAATAAAGCGAATCATCACTAATAGTAATTCGGGTTATGAGCAAGCAAACTCAACGATTTTGGATTACGGATATTCTAATTTAGTCTCTTCTGTAGGGATATGGTTTCATCAATTGGAAGAGTATCCAAAACTGTATGCAGCAAGTCAGGCTGCGCCCATTATACAAGCATTATTACTATTAATGATTTATGTATTTTTACCATTCGCATTAGTTTTTAGTAGTTATCGAGCTAGCAGTTTAGTAACAGGTGCACTATTAATGTTTTCCGTTATTTTTTGGGGATTTATATGGCGTCTTGTCAGCTGGACTGATATGTCGTTAATGCAAGCACTTTATTCTGGGTGGTTCTCAAGACAAAGTGCATCGGCAACCCTTGCGGATATGATCATTGCTTCACTTGTAATTTTTTCTCCTATATTTTGGTTTATTTTTATGGGAGCAATGGGTGTTGCAGTAGGCGATATCGTGAGTAGCTTTTCATTAGGAATAAATAAAATCGGTGAGCGTGCAGCTAGTAAAGGATCAGAAATTACGAAGGAAGCTGCAACTACAGTAGCAAAAGCAGCAAAAGGTCTTTGATTTACCAAAAAGGACCTTTGCCTGTTACTTCTCTAGTGTGTTCATCATAATCATTTTGCCAACGATTAAAATCACGCTTTTTTTCGCTGTAACGTAAAAAGGTATCCACGACGATACGTGCAGAAAATTTAAGCGTAGCAATACTTACTTTTAATCCCATTTTTCCAATTTTTAAAAACAATGTCTTATTCATATAGGTATCCCGTCATGATTAATCGACTATCTCATTTACTTTGGGCTGGAATGAAAGGATTTTTAAGAATTGGAATACCACTATTGTTGATGGGTATTACCGGTATAGTCATTGATATTTATGATCCAGCAATTCTAAATTCTATCATAGAAACCATACAGCATCACCCGATAAATTATCTTTTATTTCGTTGGGTTGTATTAATTTCGTTCGTCTTATGTTGGCCCTATATCGCCACAAAAATTGGACAACAGCGCAATGCAACAGCTCAGCAAATTCTATGTTGGCGAGGAGAAATTTGGCGAATCGCTTTTTGGTTAATCTTAATTGAAATCGTGATTTGCGAAAATCTTGTTGGTAAATCAATTCACCTATTGGGAGGATTTTAGATGAGCATGCAAATTCCATTAGAAGGATTGCTACGCCCGCCAGTTGAATGGATCACAACGCTTGCTACTATCGTCGCATCCTTGCTATTAGTGAGCCATCCTTCGCTGTTTCTATTATCAAATAATCTAGCATATGGATTGGTCAGCGCTTTAATTCTCTTCGGAATTTATCGCTTCAAACAAGGTTATCGTGTTTGGAAATACCAACGCAATTTAAAGCGTATGTCTACTTACACCATAACATCAGAAGAATTACCTACTGCAGATAACAAGCTCTTTTTAGGCAAAGGATTTTCATGGACGGCACAACATACACAACGATTACGTGATCTAGATTTAGATTACAACTTACACTTTAAAAATCCATCGATTCTAAAAGTGTGGGTAAAACAAAAATCTGATGAATGGAAAAATAGATTTTTTCTCAACAAACTTACAAAAATTATTAGTAAAGATCATTGGCTAAATCCATTCAGGCCGTATCCAGAAATCGGTGGAGAACCATCTATACACGGTGTATCAGAAAAAGAATCTGATATTACAATTAACCTTGTGGAACGCGCCAGCCACTTACTCGTTTTAGGATTACCTGGCGTTGGTAAAACACGTTTTGCTGAATTAATTATTTCACAAGATATTCGGCGAGGCGATGTTGTCATCGTCCTTGATCCAAAAGGTGATGCTGATTTATTACGTCGTATGTATACCGAAGCTAAGTTAGCTGGACGTGAGGATGATTTACTCGTATTTCATTTAGGATTTCCTGAGCAATCATGTCGATATAATCCAATAGGTAATTTTACTCGCATTACAGAAGTTGCGAATCGCATTTCTAACCAACTACCTTCATCGGGTGATGCAGCGGCATTCAAAGAATTTGGCTGGCAGTTTATTAATTCAATTGCAATGGCTCTCGTTGCAATGGGTGAAAAACCTGATTACAAAAAAATGAAATTCTATATTACTAAAATGGATATTCTACTACAGCGATATCTTGAATTTTGGCTGCCGGAAGTAGACCAAAATTATAAGGATTGGGTTAATAAATACGTTAAAAGCAAAAGTACTGATAGGTTCGAGTTTCCTTATTTAAAAGGACTCATTGCATACATAGAGCATCATCAACTCATACAAAACCCTATATTTGATGACTTATATCATGCCTGCCGATACGATCGAGAATATTTCAGCAAAATTACGGCGGCACTTGGCCCGCTTTTGAAAAAACTCACGACAGGAAAATCGGCTGAGTTACTATCGCCAGACTATACAGACTTAAATGATCAACGCCCTATATTAGATTGGATGCATGTAATCCGAAATAAAAAAATTGTTTACGTTGGGCTTGATTCACTTACCGATCCTGTCGTCGCAGCTGCTGTGGGTAATGCTATGTTTTCTGATTTAGTTTCTGTCGCTGGACGACTTTATAAGTTTGGATTAGAGACAACAGATACAGAAGAAAAAATTCCACTGCCACGAGTTTGCCTACATTCAGATGAATTTAACGATATTATTGGCGATGAATTTATCCCTCTGCTAAACAAAGCACGTGGCGCTGGCTTTACTGTTACAGCCTACACCCAAACCTGGTCGGATGTTGAAGCTCGCTTACAGAATGCTGCTAAAGCCGGACAAGTAGCAGGCAATCTGGGAACAGTTATCATGTTTCGCTGTAAAGAAGCAGCAACCGTTGAGATGTTCCTGAGTCAACTACCGACTGTGCCCATTTTACGTGTCTTGCCCGACTCAACTAGCAGTGACACCTCACATGGCGAAGAAGGTGTTTATTATCGTTCAGTCAATCGCGATCAATTTTCCCATAGCGAACAACGATTGATTGAGCAAAATGATGTATTAAATCTTCCGAAAGGCCAAGCATTTTGTTTATTAGAAGGCGGCAAGCTTTATAAACTCCGCATGCCATTACCCAGCAATAAAGAAACTGTGATTTCAAAAGACATACAAACACTTTTAGAAAACATGCAAAAACAATCTCTCAAATCGGAATAATATTGTGATTCATCTACATTCGATCGACGCCCCGATTCATTGCATTAATGAAGCGGCAGTTGAATATAACATCCCTGCAAAATTAATTATTTCCGTATTACAAACAGAAAATGGAAAAGCCGGAGAAATTTCTAAAAATAAAAATGGATCTTACGACATTGGACCAGCACAGATTAATTCAACATGGCTACCGTTTCTCAAAAAACACGGTGTCACTAAAGAGCAAGTCCAATTCAATCCATGTATCAATGTAAAAATCGGTGCATGGATATTGGCACAATCCATTGCGGAAGAAAATGATCTTGTAATTGGCGTGGGAAACTATAATTCACATACCAAAAAATTCAATCAGTCTTATTCAAAAAGTGTCAGGATTAATTTCACAAAAATCCAAATTTTGTTGAATTAATTTTATCGGTTTGTCGCCAATCTGCACGACTAAAAACAGCAGATTAAGATCAGTGTGTGATGAAACCTGATCGCAATCGTAAGATTGTTCACACAAAACCATATTCGTAGTAATACGAATATTTTTACAACTTATGTTAATTTTCACAATTGCAACAACCGCCCTAAAGGGAAAAACTTTCCCTAAGGGATAAGTCTTTTCTCTAAGGGGCTTTAACCTTGGAGAAAAAGATATGTCATCAGTTAATCAAGTCGTTTTAATAGGCAATTTAGGCAAAGATCCTGTCGTATTGAAAAATACAGAACAAGGCAGCTTTGTCAGATTATCACTTGCTACCAGTAAAAGGTTTAAAACTAAAGCTGGCGAGATTCAGGATGATATTCAGTGGCACACTGTTTATTTGAGTAACGGCATTGGAAGACTAGCCGCAAATCATTTAAAGAAGGGAAACAAAATATTTGTTTTTGGAGAGCTACGAACTCGTGATTGGCAAGATAAAAATGGTGAAACACATCGCGTTACCGCTGTTTATGGTAGAGAATTAAAATTCTTAAACAATAAACCGCAACTAAGTAACGGTATGTCGGAACCAGTCGAAGATAATCATGCTTATATCAATGCTATGCAGGAAATTCGCAAAGTATTAGATACAACATCTGAAACGAAGTAATTTTTGCAACTTTAAACCCGCATGGGGAAAATCCCCATCGGGTTTTCTCCATGTTTTTTATTATGGAGATAAGCAATGTTAGCAAATACTTTTTTAAAATTAACCGGCGTTGGTCGTCTATGCAATATCACGTATAGCACAAACTATGCAGCTTATTTTACTTTTCAATTAATTAAACAACGGAACGATTCGTCTTCAAATGAAGTCTGGATTAAATGCCGAGCTAATCTTGTTAATTTTCCTGAAATAGGAAAACTTGTTCATTATTTGAATGAGAAAAAGGAAATTATCATGCGGTTCGATGCTCAATATTTGGGCTTACAACAATCCTTTTCAGGATTATCTGAGAATGACCCTGAAATGATTGTTTACCTAGATGGCGAGCTTCTTAAAATTCAAGACTATCGAATCAAAGGAGATAATTTATTGAACAAAACGACCGCTCTGTTGAAAAACATAGTATCCCGTCACCACGTGCTTAATCACTAAAAGAGGGATATAATATGAATCAACATCAAGCGAAAGATTTATTTCAATTACAATCTGAATTAATTGATATGAAGGTAGATATGGCAGTGAATAAAGCAATAGACCGTGTTCTTGATGGAATTGCTGATTTGAAGAGCGATATTCATAAGCTCGAAAATCGTTTTTCCTCAATGGAATACAGGATGACATCTACAAAAGCTACGTTAAAATCCCTTAACAGCGTATTACGAGAAATTCGTACGAAATTCATCGAATATAGCTTTAAGGCTGCATGGTTTATTGTAGGTGCTGTCACCTTGTATGCTGCTTCACAACTTCACGTATTTTTCAAATAAGCATTATTTTCAACTTACCCGCTGGGGGAAATCATCCTCAGCGGGATCGATTTCCCCGCTATTATAGGAAATCGATATGTCTACTTCATCTTATACGAATCAATTAACATTATCTGAAAATAAACTTGTAGCGCGAGCCTTGCGCTGCTTGGAAAAACAATTATGTTATAATTCTGAAATATTAAACAGTTCCAAAAGTGTTAAAGCATTTTTGCAATTACAATTAGCCAATGAACCTAATGAAGTTTTTGCAGTTTTGTTTCTTGATAATCAGCATCGTTTATTAGCATTTGAAAAAATCTTCTACGGCACAATTAATGAATCGGCTGTTTATCCGCGAGTAGTTGTGCAAAAAGCATTATTACATAATGCTGCAAAAGTTATTTTTGCGCACAACCATCCAAGCGGATTTGCAAAACCATCTGATAGCGATAAAAAAATGAATAATGAACTACAATTCATTCTTTCTATCATTTCGGTAATAGCGGTCGATCATATCATTGTTTCAAGTAAAGAAACCTTTTCATTTAAAGAACATAATTTAATGTGATTACGGAGGTATGTGTTTCATGTTGTTAACGAAGCAAATTAGCATTACATGGGATATTGACGATATTCTATCTGTTAGACCCCATCTTTCTCCTCACCAAGCATCACAAGTATTAGATTTTCTTGAAGAAAATCATGATGCGAGTGTTGGGATAAACTGGGAGGTTATAGAAGTCGTTAGCGATATGTTATTTTTAAATTAATTATTTTTCAACTTAACCCTGTGGGGAAATCCTCACAGGGATTTCTCCGCAGTTTTTTAATTTTACGGAGAAATCAATAATGCAATCTAGTTTTAATTTAAGTGAATTACGTCAATTTACAAGTTCGGAACAATTTTTTAAGCATGGTATTAATCGCAAACTAATCTACACAGAAGGCGTTGAATATCTTGCTGAAAAAGCAGGATGTTACTGGCTAATAGATGAAATTGCGATAATACTTTTACCTTCTCTACTTAAAAATCGTTACGATGAATTTTATTCAATTCAGTTACTAGTAACCGATTGTTCAGCTGTAATAACAGTTGGTGATGGCAACGGCAAAATACACATGAAGCATAAAATTAAATGGACTGATTTTCCTATTTCAGGAATACCAGTCAATTTTTATCTTTGTGCATCAGGTGAACATTATTGCTTAATGCTAACCAACGAATATTAATCTACTCAATTATGCCCCACGTAGTGGGGCTTTTTTTGCTTTGGCTTTTCGCCGCGTCACTACCGATAGCTTTTTTGTCGGCAGTGACGCGGCGCCAGCCGCGAAAATTCTGAACAATATATCAACAACTTATGAATAAATACTGTCACGACTTTCCCGGGACAGTATTTATTTTTTCTTTCTTTCAATATCAATCAACCTTAAAAGGAAATCTATGCAATCAAACCAAGACGAAAATAAGCAAAAGCAGTACTTAATCAATGAAGATAAATTTCAAAAATTGAAGCAAATTCAAAAAGAAATCTTTATTAACACTGACCTTTCACCATCAATACGTAAAATTATCAACGAATTAATAACGGAGGAAAATTTAGAACATATAAAACTTAAGTTTGTTTCACTGTGGCAATAAATAATTTTTTTATTTATTTAAAACCCAAAAACTTCATTTCTTAGCAATGAAAATTGCATCCCTTGTCGCCACCGGCACAAGGGATAGAGATGGCTAACACTAACCAATACTTTGGCCGGCAGGGTTTACCACATGACTGTAAAACAAGACTTAATGAATTCTATTTCTAAAATATTACAAGCTAATCGCGATGGATCTTATGCAACACAGGGTGATAGAAAAGATATGTTGTTTCGATTTGCTAAAGACCTTGTTGATTTGGGCTACAAGCTCCGTAATATCGATGGGTTGAAAGAAAAGCATATTATTGCTGTAATTGAACATTGGAAAAATAAAAAGATAGCAATTTCCACAATGAAAAACCGCACAGCGGCACTTCGATTTTTATGCGATAAAATTAAAAAGCCAACAATTATACCTAGCAATAATCGATTAGATATTGGAAATCGCATTTACGTGCCACAAACCAATCGAGCATTACACAATCCTGATTTTTCAAAAATTAGTAATCCGTATATTCGCATCTCGCTTGAACTACAACGTGTATTTGGTTTACGCCGTGAAGAGTCTTTAAAAATAAAACCATGGCAAGCAGATATGAAAGGTTATCTTAGCTTACAACCATCTTGGTGTAAGGGCGGTCGTGGTCGCGAAATTCCAATACAAACTGAGGAACAGCGCTATTGGTTGGAACAAGCAAAAAATATTGTTGAGCATAAAGGACAATCGTTAATTCCTCCAAAAAAATCTTACATACGACATCGCCAAGTTTATGATAAACAAACTTCCCGTGCAGGATTGAAAAATCTGCATGGTCTTCGCCATGCTTATGCACAACGTCGTTACAAGGAATTGACTGGCTGGGATGCACCTATCAACGGTGGTCCAACATCAAAACAATTAACTGCGGCGCAAAAACAAAAAGATTATCAAGCTAGAATGATACTCACGGACTCGCTTGGGCACAGTCGTGAGCAGATAACTGTTAACTACATAGGCCGTTGATTTTACTATTAATTCACCGGCTATTCATCCATCTTCGCCAAGGCCAACATGCAATTACGACGATAGGAGTCATATAGATTGAAAGCAACGCTATTAAACGCGAGAGATCACCATAGCCTTCAGCTCCCACTGCACCAAAAAACATAAATAATGTAATAGATATCAATATAAGGATGATTGACTGAGGGATGCGGTTTATTTCAAGCTTTCTGTATGAGTATGGCAATACCCTACTATAAAAATGCCAAACGCTATAACAAATGGGATATCCAATGATAACCATAATCCACCAAGGTGAAATATTCAAAAATGTAATTATCCCAGCAATATCACCATGAGTTGCAAATGTACGTCCTGGCACATAATCAATAAAATTCCCCAAATTCATTACAGCAAGCCATAGGAAAAAATAAATATAATAAGGACTTTTTATCTGCTTTTTAAATAATGCAACAATAGAAATGATATATAAAAATAAATTTCCAACACCAAACCCTGCAAAAGCAACAAATGCCGCTATCCAAGGATGATTAACTCTAAAAACATCATAATCTACATTTTCACTGACTTGCTCTAACAACAAAATATTTTCTAAACTAGCATTCCCATAACTTAAACCGAATGGATTATGCTTATATCCAAAGGCCCAGGCACTAAATGAATGAGCATATTCATGCGTCAAATATGCAATGGCATGCGTGATTAGAAAAAATATCGGCGTCAAAAGAAATAAAGCTAATAAATTATTTTTTTTATTCACAATAATCCCTTATAAAAATAAAAATTCATTATTTTAATGCTTTCATGTACCTTTCTTTATACCAATCTGGAAACCAAGTGGTAAACCATATACCAAACACACTTGGAAGATAGGAAATAACCTCATAACTCCACCCATCAAATGCAGGAAAATAAATACGTATCACATGCAATCCTATTCCCGTTAAAAATACAATCCCCCAAACGGCAGTTAACAAATAATTAATCTTGAGAAATAATGGATGTTGCCACTTATCTTTCGATACCTGCTCTTTCGCATACTGAATGGTAAAAGGCTTTCGAATAATAATAGAAACCCAAGCGATTATAGCGAGAGCGCCATTAGAAAAAATCCATGAAAATTTTGCTACCCACTGGTTCCGCAGTAAAATAACAGCAACAATCATAAAAATAAAAAATATCAAAGTTCCCCAACTTAAAATAAATCCTTTCTTAAGACTTTTCAGCTCAAATACGATAGAGGTAACAGCTGCCACGATAATTGCGGTATCTAATTGTTGCTGGGTATTTCCAGCCAACATAAAAAATAATATCCAGGGGAGGAAACTTTGAATGACTTCTTTTAGCATAATATGCTCATATTGTGCATAAGTTATTTGGCATGGTGATACGGGCACCATACCAAATAATTTATGCGTGGAAATTATCCCTGCAAAATCACTTCCTTCAACGATTTAAGCGGTCTAACCTTAATAACATCACGTTTTGGTTTAGCAGCAATCTTAATCGTTTCACCCGTCATTGGATTTCTGCCTTGACGTGCTTTTGTTGCAGGCTTGGTTTTTCTTACAACCTTAATCGCCATTTCTGGCACGGCAAATTCGCCTGATCCTCTTTTAATAAGATGACACTTCGCAATGTGACCAGCGGTAGTGAATACTTCTTTAACCTGTTTAAGAGTCAAGCCTGTACGCTCAGCGATGGATTTTAATATTTGTCCCTTCGTTTGCTTCTCTGTGATTGCTTTTAGTTGCAATGAAGAATCTTGAGTCTTAGATTTGGTTGGTGATTTTTTTACTTTTTTCTTCGCCATGCGGCATCTCCTTATATTAACGATTAAGCATCCATACAATGATTGAAAATAACACACTCACAATGATACACGTAGTAATAGGAAAATATAAAGTAAAACCCCCTCTCCTAATAATTAAATCACCTGGCAAATGACCGAGACCAACTTTCCTCATCAATGGCCAGACAACACCAAGCAATATCAGTATTGCACCTAAGATTATCAACAATCGAGACACAGCAATCTCCTATCAATTTTTACAGGATTCTACCCAGCCTAATTTGAAAGAGATAGCATTATGTACAGTCACGAATTCTCAGATATCTGAACACGCCTGCCCATCTAGCTCTGTTGATCCTAATGAGACAGTCACTCGCCATTACCATGATGAAATATTTTTTAACTTAAATAGTTTATTTGAATAAATTACCATCCAACTATTGCCATTATTTACCCATCCGGATCCAATTGTTATGATAAAATACGGAAAAGAGAAACATTGAAGCATTAAGGATAAGCATGGACGCTTATAAATCCGCTCCCATTCCAAGCTCTGAGGAAGCCCGCCTAAAAGAGCTTTATAGTTTGAATGTCTTAGACCCTACAAAAGAAGGTCGTTTCGATCGATACACTAAACTTATCTCTGAACTATTTAATGTACCTATAGCTATAATAAGCGTGATTGATGCAAACCGCCAATGCTTTAAATCATGCATAGGCAGTGACTTAAATGAAATTCCACGAAATATATCTTTTTGTAGTTTTGCAATTCATGAAAAAGAAATTCTGGTTATTCCTGACACGACGCTAGATGAGCGTTTTGCAAAAAATCCCATGGTTGTGAACGAACCAAACATAAGATTTTACGCGGGAGCAATATTAAATGGGCCTACAGGTAAACCCGTAGGTGCTGTTTGCATAATTGACAAAAAGCCACGTGATGTTAGTAAAGAAGAAAAAAATCATTTGATTCAATTTGCGCGAATAATTGAACATGAATTGTGTTACAACTATTCTTTAAACAAAATGCGAGATAAGCTTGAGAATGATTTTTATTTTGATCAATCGACGGGTATACCCAATCGCCGTTTTTTTATAGAAAATTTAACGCAGGCAATAAAATCACAAAAACATGATCAACAAATTGCGGTGATTGTTATAAGAATATATAAATTTAATGCGCTGGATACTTCCTTCGGTAGTGAGGCAGGAAATTTTGTTATTCAAGAAACAGCAAGTCGTTTAAAAGAGGCAATCGGAGAGTTTAATATTCTTTCGCGTTGGGAAGATGATTGTTTTATTACGTATAAATCAAGCTCTTTAGCAGAGCCTTTAAATATAGCTACACTGCATGCCCTATCTAAGGTATTTCAGAAAGCATTCATTTTCGATAACACAACACACCATTTGCATGCTCATATTGGAGTTAGCCTATCACCCCTTGATAGTATTGATGCGAATCAGTTAATTGATAAAGCAATTTATGCTATGAGAGTGCAGGCTTCTGAAGAGACATTTTCTTATCGATTCTACTCAGATGAGATTACAAAAAAAATTGCGAAAGACTATGAACTAGAAACTTTATTAGCACAAGCTATAGAAAACGACAGTTTAGAAGTCTACTATCAACCTAAAATAGATATGCTTACCGGTAAAATTTGTGGGGCCGAAGCTTTATGTCGATGGAATGATCCAACAATGGGGGCTATTTCACCCGTAATTTTTATTCCTATGGCAGAAAAATCTGATTTGATTATTCACTTAGGAGAATGGATGCTAAAGCAGGCTTGCAAACAAATTAAGGATTGGCAGAAGCAAGGCCACCCCACATTTCCTATATCCGTCAACATAACAAAAAGGCAATTATTAAAGAAAAATTTCAATGAAGATATTCAGGATATTTTATTGCAAGCTCAATTGGATGCTTCTTACCTGGATTTGGAAATAACTGAGTCAGTATTTATTGATTTTCATGATGTCTTGGAAAAAATGGATAAAATCCATAAATTAGGCGTGAGTTTTTCACTCGATGATTTTGGTACTGGGTACTCTTCACTTTCTCACCTCAGACGATTTCCCTTAAAAACAGTAAAAATTGATAAATCGTTTATTTCGGATATGACAACTAATTCGGATGCAGCAACACTTGTGCGATCCATCATTATTATATCCCAGATGTTTAAGTTGATTACTGTAGCAGAAGGAGTCGAAACCCCTGAACAATTAACATTTTTACGTGCATATCAGTGTGACCAAATTCAAGGGCATATTTTCAGCCCTGCCTTATCAGCAGATGCGTTTAATGACTTTCTGGTTAAGAATGAGACTTTTCAAATTTAAGCAACTCAATCCCTTAAAAGAAGCCTTCCAGATTAAATACTAAGTGTCACCCGATGTTGATTTGCTTCGGCTTGAGACACACATCTCTAAGTTTTTTGCATTGATTCTTCATATTCAACTGGGAATAAATAACTCAAGTCACTGCTTCTCAGATTTTTGGGCACACTCGCTTATTTAAGGATCAATACGCATCCATTGCTAAGAACCTACACACAAACATTTTTATAATGGGAATAAAATATGACAAGCAACCTTAAGCCGAAAATTTATTTCATTAAAGATGCAGAACAAATTATTGGACGCAACCGCCTAACCTTAAGACGGTGGTGGGAAAAAGATAACTTCCCTAAACCGACATTGATCAACAATAGGCTCGCTTGGCATGCGGAAACAATAGAAAAATGGATTAATCAGAAAATACAACACGAACCCAATGTGATCGCTTAGTAACAAACAATTACTATCCAGCACACTATAAAGTGTACCCTGAAGTGTACCCCGAAAGAGACTTGATGAAGACTGGCTTAAAATTGATAATTATAACTTATTGATTTTATTCTGTTTTATTGATGGGCCGTGTTGGGATCGAACCAACGACCTATTGATTAAGAGTCAACTGCTCTACCAACTGAGCTAACGGCCCGCTTTAAGACAAGACTGGGGTGAATGACGGGGCTCGAACCCGCGACAACCGGAATCACAATCCGGGACTCTACCAACTGAGTTACATCCACCATCGTTTTAAAAAGCTAACAACTGTCAGGCATCCCGCCTATCATGATAAGCTGGCGCGCCTGACAGGATTCGAACCTGTTACCCCCGGCTTAGAAGGCCGGTGCTCTATCCGATTGAGCTACAGGCGCGGAAAAATTCTGGTCGGGGTAGAGGGATTCGAACCCCCGACATCCTGCTCCCAAAGCAGGCGCGCTACCAGACTGCGCTATACCCCGAAATGTATATCCTATTACGATCGTTTTCATTCGCAATGGGTTGGCATAATACTCGTCGGAACGATCCACGTCAATTCTTAAAATACATAATTAACGCATTATTTGTCCGTGATTACACAATGAATTATTTGTATAATTCAACTATTTAACGCAACTTTTTTTGGTCAATCATTATGGTAGCTCAATTAATAGACGGAAAAGCACTAGCCGCACAAACACGCAAAGAAATTGCCGCTACAATTCTAACAAGAACTACCCAAGGATTCAGCCAGCCAGGTCTTGCGGTCATTTTAGTAGGGAACGATCCCGCGTCTGAAATTTATGTGCGTAACAAGCGCCATGCATGCACAGAAGTCGGCATTAAATCGATCTATCATCCTTTACCAGATACAACAACAGAACAAACGTTAATATCACTCATTAAAACACTTAATCAAGATACGCAGATTCATGGCATCTTATTACAACTCCCCCTGCCCGCCTCTATCAATAGCGACAAAGTATTAGAACATATTACGCCTGAAAAAGATGTCGACGGCTTTCATCCCTATAATCTAGGTCGCTTAGCACAGCGCCGCCCGCTCTTGCGCCCATGCACACCCTATGGTGTCATGATGCTGTTGAACAGTATTAATACTACTTATAAAGGCCGTCACGCAGTCGTTGTAGGCGCCTCCAATATTGTCGGACGCCCAATGGCCCTTGAGCTACTCATGGCGGGCTGCACAGTCACTATTTGCCATCGTTACACACAAGATCTTGCCAGCCATGTTAAACAAGCAGATATCCTTGTCAGTGCTGTCGGAAAACCCAGCATCATCAAAGGAGAATGGATCAAACCCCAGGCAACTATTGTGGATGTTGGAATCAACCGTCTTCCCGATGGTTCACTTACCGGTGATGTTGAGTTTCACATCGCCAAAGAAAAAGCGGCTTGGATTACACCCGTTCCTGGTGGTGTCGGACCCATGACAGTCGCCACTCTACTGCAAAATACATTAACCGCTGCTGAACAATTTCAGCAATAACGATCAGTCTTGCACCGAGTAATATCCCTATCTTAAATAAGGAGTTATCCCGCATTGCATTTAAAAATGATATTAGTATACTCAATATAAATTATTCATCATGGAGCGATGTCTTGTGGAAAACGTCATTAAACAATTTGCTGAAACATTGAATAAAAGTCTAGACGATCTTGACGTCCCTATCCAAATTCGAGAGCGCGCTACCATTCTCAGTAAAATGCTTGATATCCCCAAGCAACACGCATGGAATTTATTAGAAGGCACACAAATGCCAGATAATGAATTATTACAACGCATCAAAGATGAACTAGAAATTGAAGAATTAGATAAAACCAGAGACTCTTAATCACTCAGAGCTGTTTAATACATTAGGCAGCTCTTCATTCCCCGCTTGTTCTCTTATTTCTCTATATAAATTTCTCGCTGGTTAAATTGATTTAAACCGAGGGAAAAATATGCAAAAATAAGGCCCTCTGAATAATAACAGACAAAGTAAGATTTTTTAAATAATACGTGGAAGGAAGTCATAAATGGTGTCGAGACCTATTAGTGTGTGCAATACAGCATGGAATGTAGCCAGTACTCTTCTCAATTCAATTAACTCAAGTCTTGGCGAATATTCCCCCGCCACACTCGTTACTGGAACAGCTGCAGGTACAGTTGCGGTAGCAGTTGGTGATTTTGCAGTTACGACGATTGTCATCACATTTGCGGCAGCTCATTGTGCTAAAAAAGCAATTCAACATGCCAACAAAGATAACGCAGTAAAACTATTCGCAAACATACCTTTTAATATGAGCATCTGGGGAGTCGGTCCTGTTGGTCCGCAACTCAAAGCCAAGATGGAAAAAGAAGAACAAGAAGCTATTGCGGGTATGCAAAAAGATGTCGATAAAGATTACGCTCAATGGCCGCATTTTGACGAGCTTCCTGCACAAGGTTTACGTGACGACGAGATACGCAAGCGTTTTGAAAAAGTAGGAACGCATAAACATCCCGCAAAAAATTCTGGCTCAACTTACGCAACGTATAGTGAAAGCGAACTTAACATGCTGAAAGAAATCTGGGCTACTACAGCGTTAACGAACCCCATGCACAGCAGCCAAAATCCAGAAATCAATTTATCAGAAGCAGAAGTTATTTCGGCTTTACAAAAATTACTGCATGGACGCCAGGATGCACATGGCGTTATGACAAATGGAGGTACTTTTAGTATTTTTCACGCTTGCTTTGCTTATGTTCAGCAAGCGCGTGAAAAAGGTATTATCACTCCAGAAATTATTGTGCCATCAACAGCACATGCTGCATTCCGAAAAGCAGCTAGATATACGGGCACCAAACTGGTTATTATTCCCGTGGATCCTGTAACAGGTGCCGCTGATGTTGCTGCGATGAAAAAAGCCATTACGACTCGTACTTGTATGATGGTTGGTTCAGCACCTTCTTTTCCCTTTGGCGTATATGATCCAATAAAAGCATTAGCAGAAGTAGCTAGTAATAGAGATATACCATTACACGTCGATGCGTGTTTAGGCGGATTTCTTAATATTTTCTCTCAAGAAGCAAACCCCAATATCCCTTGTTGTGATTTTTCCATTCCAGGTGTGACAAGTATTTCGATTGACTCTCATAAATATGGACAAACACCAAAAGGAACATCCGTTTTATTATTTGGTCCAACGTGCAGAGCTGAGCTTACTGCCCAAATTGACACGGATTGGGAGGGCGGTCTATACGCAACACCTGGCATGGCTGGCTCGCGTGCGGGAGCAGATATTGCAGTGGCTTGGTCATTACTCTTTTCTCGCGGTACAGAACGATATATTCAAGATGCAAAAGCTATCTTTAGTCTGAAAGATGCATTGATTGAACACGTTCAGAACATTGATGGTGTTGAAATTCCTTATCCTACCTCTTTTCCCATTATTGCAATCAAAGCAAAACCCGGTAGCAAAGAAGAAAAACCAGTGAATATTTTAGTGGTTGAAAGCCAGTTACATGACGCTGGATGGAATTTTAATACAGTACAAAGTGCGAATCAAAAATCGCATGGCTTACATTTTTGTTTAACGTCAGTGCACGCCAATTATCCTGAGTTTGTGAAAATGTTTATTGATGATTTAAAAACAGCAGTGGCATATTCACGCGCGAATCCAAATGCGAAACCTTCAGGCATGGCAAGAATTTATAAAGCATTAGCTGACTATGTTCCGAAGCCTTTGCAGCATGCTCTCGCGCGAGGATATGTCGGGGCTCAATATAATAATGTCTCAAGCAAGAAAGAATCAGCCCAGCCAGCAATACCTAATACAACAGAAGGGGTAAAACATAAGCTAGGATAATAAGTTTTCTTGTCATTCCCGCATGGTTGTAGTGGGAATGACAGAGTTATGTAATTTTCAATGCAATTACCATGGAAAGAACCTATTTTGCTTCGAAGCTTAATTGAATTTCCTCTAGCGAGCGCGCCTTCGTCTCTGGCAAGAAAAACAAAGCCACTAAAAAATAAACTGCGGTAAATAAAGCAAATAACCAATACGTCTGACTCATACCAATAAAATTCACCAACGGTAAAAAATACACCGACAACACGGTGGCTGCCAATGAATTAAAAAACAAGCAAAAAGCAATGCCTTTACCGCGAATTTTAGTTGGAAACAATTCTGAAATAGCTAACCACACCACCACACCCGGTCCAATCGCAAAAAATACAATAAACGAAAACAAACCAGCCAAAGCCAATACACCAGAATACGAGGAATCAATAAAGAAATGTGTCACCATCCCTAAATAAATTTCAGATAACATAACACCTAATACACCTATCAATAATAAAGGGCGTCGACCTAACGAATCAATCAACGTAATTGCAATGAGAGTAAAAATAAAATTTAAAGCACCAATACCCACAGATCCCAACATAGTGACTTCATTAGAACTCATCCCAGCATTTTTTAAAATCAACGGTGCATATTGCAAAAATGAGTTAATCCCCGTTAATTGATTAAAAATAGCAATTAGCACCGCAACAAACGCAGGCCCTAAAAATCGCCGTGAAAAAAAATCCCGCCAAGCTCCCTGAGACTGATGCAGACTTGCAGAAATAGCCTGCATTTCATGCTCTACTTCTTGTTGAGTATGCCGAATTTTACCGAGAATATGCCGCGCTTTTTCAGCCTGGTGCTGCGTAAGCAACCAACGCGGTGTTTCAGGCAACAATAAAATTCCGATCAATAATATCACTGATGGAATGAGTAAAATAGCAAACATACCACGCCAATTTCCAGTGGGCGTAAAAATCAAATCCACAAAATAGGCCAGCACAATACCAAATGTCAGCAACAATTGAAAAAAAGTAATATATTTTCCGCGATCCTTACTGGGTACTATTTCACTGACATACAGTGGCACCGCGACAGCCACCATACCAACAGCCGTACCTAGTAATAAACGTGCGCTGAAAATCATGAAAAAAGTTTTTGCTAACAATACCAAGACAATACCAATAATAGAAACCAGCGCCGAAAGTGCAATTAAAAAACGTCGACCGCAATAATCACCAATAGGACCCGCAAATAAAGTACCAAATAATCCACCACCCAACACAGCGCCCACAATCCAACCAATTTGCTGATCTGTCATCGGAATACTAGTTTTGATGAACAACAATGCGCCTGAAATCACACCCATATCATAGCCGTAAAGAATTCCACCGACACTGACGAGGCCTGCAATCCACAGCAAAAAAGTATTTTGTTTTTGTTTAATCATTTTTGAAATCTCAAAGTAGCCCGTATGCAGCGAAGCGTAATACGGGTTTGGGTGGCAACATACCATCCCGTATTACGCTTCGCTGCATACGGGCTACTTTTTAATGCTTCGCTGAATATTTAGTGTAATACACTTTCGCGAGTTCTTTTGCAGAGTTCAGCGCATCCGGATTCATAATTTTCAGCATGGTATTGAGCGCTGCAACCGCCATATCGCGCACCTGCTGATTACTGGATGTTGCCGCTAAACTGAGCCAAACATAGGCCATTTTATCGTCTTGCGCAACACCCACACCATTCGCATACATCGCCGCAAGCGCTAACTGCGCTGTATCAATACCTTGTTTAGCAGCCAGTTCATACCATTTAGCAGCAGTCGCTTGATCAGGCAACACACCCAAACCTTGCTGATAAAACAACCCCGTCATGTATTGCGCTTTTGCGGAACCTTGGTTTGCAGCGCCTTCATACCAAACAGCCGCTTTTTGATCGTCTTTTTCAACACCTTCGCCATTATGATACAAGGTTGCAGCGGCAAACTGCGCATCCATCAATCCTTGGTCTGCTGCTTTACTATAAAGCTCAACAGCTTGCGCTAAATTTTGTGTTTGACCAATGCCATTGTAAACAAGATAGCCTTGAAAATACTCCGCGCGCGCTAATCCTTGATCGGCTGCTTTTGCAATCCAAGTAACTGCATTCTTAGAGTCACTGGCTGTCCCCCAGCCATTGTAATACATAATACCCAGATTATATTCTGCCACAGCCAAGTTTTGATTGGCTGCTGTTGTAAAATAATCGAATGCTTTTTTCTTATCGACGGGTATATTGTTTAAGCCTAACGCATAAATCAAGCCTAACATAGACTGGCATTTTGCCGAGACTTTCTCACCTTTTTTAAAATACAATAAGGCTTTATCAAAATCTTTCGTAGCACCCTGCCCCATATAATACATATAGCCCAAATTATAAATAGCTTGCGGCATACTAAGATCCGCCGCTTTTTGATAAAATTGTTTTGCTAACTCTTTATTAACAGGAACACCCGTCCCAGAATCATTCATATACCCCATCATGTACAAGCCGTCAGGATTATTCTGAAGAGCTGCTTGTTTAAAATAAGGTAGTGCGGTGCCGATACCCACCCCATTAAAAGATAAGGCCCCCAACGCATAATCTGCAGCAGGCAATACTTGCTGTCTTGCCTTCAAATACCATGCTGTCGCGCTTTGATCATCTTTCTCTATGCCATAACCGTGCTGGTACATATAACCCACTTGATATTGGGCAACCTTGTTACCTTTATCAGCCAGGGCTTTATATAAGGGGAAGGCTTTATCGTATTCTTTATTTTTTAGTTTTTGATCCGCATCCTGCAGTTTTTGTTGTGTTGCTTTATCATGAAAGTACTGCAATGAGTCTGCCGCTTCATCAGCCAATGCCAAGCTGCTTATACTTATCAGACTAAGTGCAGTTGCCAGGCAAATAATTTTTTTCATTTTTGAAACTCCTTTTTCAAAAAGTTATACTTGATCTATCGCTCCACTGGTTTCCTGTTCGGCTTCCGCTAAAACATGCTTCATTGCCATTAACACAACATCCAACTGTTCTTTGGTAATGACTAAGGGTGGCGCTAATCGAATCACTGTACCGTGCGTTTCTTTGGTTAACACACCTTGTTTTAATAATTTCAAACAAAGCGTTCGGGCTGAATAACGGGGATGAATTTCGACACCAATCATTAACCCTTTACCGCGCACGTCTGTAATTAAAGGCGATTTTAACTCTTTTAGTCGTTGTAATAAATACTCACCTAACTCAGCAGAGCGAGTAATTAAGTTATCTTCGATTAACACATCTATCGCAGCCAGACCAACCGCTGCGGCTAATGGGTTTCCGCCAAAAGTACTGCCATGATCGCCTGGAGTAAAAACATCCATAACATCTTTTCGTGATAAGAATAGCGACACTGGCAACAATCCACCGCCCAATGCTTTACCTAAAACTAACCCGTCGGGTTTAACATTATCGTGTTGAGACGCCAATAATTTTCCTGTACGCCCTAATCCAGTTTGTATTTCGTCACAAATTAATAATACGTTATGTTTCTTACAAATCTCGGCACAGGCTTTTAGATAACCCGGTGGTGGCACCATAATACCACTTTCACCTTGAATGGGCTCAACCAGGAATGCGGCTGTATTCGGCGTAATAGCGCGCTCTAACTCAGCTGCATCACCATAAGCAATTTGTTTAAATCCAGGTGGGAATGGACCAAAGCCCGAGCGATATTGCTGCTCTGACGACATACCCACTATCGCAATGGTGCGGCCATGAAAGTTACCGTGACAAACAATGATTTCCGCTTGATCTTGTGACACACCTTTTACCGTATAAGCCCATTTACGTGCTGCTTTTAATGCGGTTTCGACTGCTTCTGCACCCGTATTCATTGGCAAGGCTTTCTCTTGGCCAGTTAACTCACAAATACGCTGTAGAAACACCCCTAATTTATCCGTATAAAACGCTCGCGATACCACCGCTAATGTCTGCGCCTGCTCGGTAAGCACACGAACCAAGCGTGGATGACAATGCCCATGACTAACGGCAGAATAGGCGCTCATCATATCAATATAGCGATTATTGGCATCATCCCAGACATAAACACCCTCACCGCGTGTTAAAACAACAGGCAAAGGTTGATAGTTTTGCGCTCCATACATACGTTCACATTCTATAATCTTATTCATGCACGACTACATCCCTTAGTATGATCGAGATACATATATAACGCCTTAATAGAATCAGAACAAGCCATTTATAGGGGGAATTTTATGAAAAACGCGACATAAAAAAAGTGCTTTGAAAGTCATGTCTCAGTAGGACCCATTTGTGCAAGGGTGGAAACGTGTGTGACACTTTAGGCTTTCCCAAAATTCCAGGACCTGCTCACCATGTCACAAGTCGGCTTCCTATCTATTTCATTGTCGGGTTCCGGACGATCACTTTCGAAAACACTCATTATAAGTATAGAAAGGATTTGTCCATTTTCAAGCCCAATTAGCCTCAAAAAATCAATCTAGTTGATTATACTTGTATTGTTTTTTAAAGAAATTTAGGGCTATTTTTCTGCCCCAGGCAATGCACAAGAAGAGATAGCTTTTAGCATCATTTCAATAGCTTTTTTGCGTGGATAGGTCTTGCGCCAAGCTAATGCAACTGCCCGACTGGGCGCATCACCTCGCAAAGGCCGCAACGTAATAAACTTGTCTCGATAAGGGCAAAGATCCGTACTAGCGGCTGTCATCGGTAAAATCGTTATTCCCATGCCAGATGCCACCATGTGCCGCACAGTTTCCAATGAACTCCCCTCCACCGTACGCCAATTGTGTTCATCCTGGGATTTGACTGCCGTAAAACACGCAGGACAAGAAGAAATAACTTGCTCACGAAAACAATGTCGCTCTTCAAGCAATAACATATTATATTTTATTAACTCTTTTTCACCGATCGTTTTGAAACGTGTTAAAGGATGATCCTCTGGCATTAACACCACAAATGCTTCTTCATACAATAATTCAGTTACCACACCTGGCTCCGTGAATGGTAATGAAATAATAATCGCATCCACATCACCGCTACGTAATTTTTCTCGCAAATTGGTAGTAAAATCTTCGCGAATTTCAAGCGGCATCGTTGGCGCCAGTCGACTGAGCTCTTTGATTAACGGCGGTAAAATATAAGGCCCCACCGTATAAATCACACCTAACTTAAAGGTTCCTAGCAATTGATCTTTATCCGATTGCGCAACGTGCTTTAACAACTCAGCTTCTTCTAAGACACGTCTCGCTTGCTCTATGACTTTGGTACCAATGGGTGTGACGCGAACATCATTTTTATTCCGCTCAAATAGAATAATGCCTAGACTGTCTTCGAGTTTTTTAACAGCGACACTCAAGGTCGGTTGACTGACAAAACAAGCTGCTGAAGCCCTGCCGAAATGTTTCTCACGGGCTAATGTCACAATAAAACGTAATTCTTGAAGAGTCATGCATCACCATAAATAAAATCTATTGATTTCAGTATATCAATAAATTTTAAGGATGGTAAGCAATATAACCAAGTGCATCTAGGACGTATTATTTAGCTTTTCTCACCGGTAATAGATATTGCACTTGATCTCCTGGTTTAGCCTGTTGCTCCATTGCTCGATACTCCCGTTGCCACAAAACAGCGCCTAGATATCCAGCTCTCCCATCATCAAAAATCGCTTGCCTTGCGTTTATTTTATCGAGTTGATTAATTTCCTGACGAAGCTTTTGATTTTGTATTATTTGCCGTTTTGAAAATAAACCATGCCTGCCATTACTCATAAGTCACCCATCCCTGTTCATTGAAAGCATACAAAATAGTTTCGAAAATATTACAGATAAAAACAAAAAACACGTTAAAAATATACCATAAATTTACTTAAATGCACTATAATCACCTTTCCCTGCTCGCAATACATTTAATTGCCCATCTACAAGCTCCACCACCGTTGTTGGCGTTACTCCACAAGGACCACCATCAATCACTAAATCTACTTGCTTTTGCATAGTTTCAAAAATCTCTCGCGCATCCACAAACGGAAATTCTTGATCCGGCAACACTAATGAAACACTCATTAGTGGCTCATGTAATTCTTCTAATAAGGCTTGCACTATTTTGCTATCTGGCACACGCAAACCAATGGTATGTCGTTTTGGATGTAACAAACGCCGCGGCACTTCACGCGTCGCATTCAGAATAAACGTATAAGGGCCAGGCGTATGCGCTTTTAGCAAACGAAAAGAAGGGTTATCAATAATCGCATAAGTCGATAATTCAGAAAGATCTCGACAAACCAGCGTGAAATTATGTTTTTCATCTAATTTACGAATTTGGCGAATACGTTCCAACCCGTCTTTATTCGCCAACTGACACCCCAGTGCATAAGACGAATCTGTTGGGTACACAATGACACCACCGTCTTGCACGATTTTAGCGGCTTGCTTAATTAAGCGCGCTTGTGGATCTTCAGGATGAATAATAAAAAATTGGCCCATAACCACGTTCCCTGTCTATAATACGCATCTTTTTCCAACAGATTATTAAATAACACTATGCGACATAAAACAAGACAAGTTAACACATCTAACACCTTGATTTCAGCTACAATCACAGGCTTAAGCCATGATGGGCGCGGAATCACGACAATGGAGGATGGTAAAACCACCTTCGTTAGTGGTGCTTTACCAACTGAAAAAGTGACCTTCAAACTAACGAAAAGACACTCACGCTATAACGAAGGTGAAGTCATCGACATCCTAGAGCCTGCATCGACCAGAACAATGGCTGATTGTCCACACTTCGGTATCTGTGGCGGCTGCAGCTTACAGCACATGACGATGGCAGCACAGATTCAGCTAAAACAAACTATTTTGTTAGAACAACTCAAACATTTTGGTCATGTCACACCCGAAACCATATTACCACCCATTTCTGCGAACCACTGGGGATACAGACGCAAAGCCAGACTGGGTGTGCGCTATGTTCACAAAAAAGAAAAACTGTTGATTGGCTTTCGTGAGAAATCCAGTAGTTTTTTAGCAGACATTGATACTTGCCTGATCTTAGATCCACGTGTTGGACAACGCTTACCTGACATACACAACATGGTTAGCGAACTCACGCAATTC